>NZ_JBJZOR010000014.1:0-90204 GCF_046269225.1 Acinetobacter sp. TY2 | reverse complement strand
ATCCATTCACCATGATTATTGCGCTCAACTTCAACCGGCAATAATTGATTAATTTTCTCAATCATGACTTTGCTCCTCATCTAATTCACTTAAAGCATCGTTTGGATCAGTTGCTGTTAATTCAATCTGCGCTAAACAAGCCATATGCCACATGCTTTGTTCCATTGGATGGCTTGATTCGTAAAGATTGCCGTGGCGATCTCCAACATGCTCATAACCAAGGTGCAGATAAAAAGCCTCAGCAAGTGCATGAGTCTGGTCAACAATTTGTTTTGCGGTTCTACTCATGACTTTGCTCCTGTGCTTCGATCATGGCTTTGTATTCCTCAAAATCACAATTTTCAGGATCAGTATCTGTAAGTAGCTCTTGAATTTTACAAGCTGTACGCCACCACTCCATCACACGCGGATTTTTAGATTCAAAAGGGTAAACTGTACTTCTCGGATCTCGCTGAAAAACATTAATTGAAGATGCTAAAAGATTAACTAGCTCTAAAGTCTGCTTAACGATTTCAAAGTCTGAGCGGTATGCTTCTCGACCACTTTCGTCAACAAAACGCTTCTGTTTTTCATGATCAAGAACAACAAAATTTTTAGCAGATTCTTTAAACTCAGAAGCCATATAATTTAAGTGGTAGAGAACAGTGTCTTTTTCATCTTGATGTTTAAAGCCAAGCTCAGGCACTTTATTAAATAAGTAATTAGCTGAAAGTTTCGGCACCAAAACAAAACCTTCATGAGGTTTGGAAAAATTAATAGCTTTTTTCCACATCGCCCAACCTGTATTTACACGGTGCCAAATTTCTGTAGCGTCATCTTCAGAGCTTGGATCTAAATCATCTTTAATGGTGTAGTTGCCTTGATCCATATCAAAAGCCAAAAATTCAAAATGACTTGGCAACCAGTATTTAGATTCAAAGTTTGGCAATTGTTCAGCCCAAAACTTTTGCTTTTCTTGAAGAGTTAAATTTTTCTGAATATCCATCATGCCACCATCCTTTGATTTGCTTTTTTCAGCTCTTCAATAAATTCTTTACCAATCACTAACCAATGATTTAAATAATCGTTCCACAAAATCTGACACGCCTTGTTCATCTTTCCATTTATCCAAAGCACGATTTTTCTGCGTTCTTTGCACATCTTCGGATTGATGCAAACCATTGAGCCATCGCTGTTTTGCTTCGCTTTGTACCCCAACACTGTGATAAACACAGTGAAGAGGGTGAAGTGAGATTTAGGGATTCTTTTCATGAAGCCACCTGCGAACCTTGATTTTCCAATTCAAAGCGACGCTTCTTAACAAGGTCCATCAGCTTTGGTTGAATATCAACGTGACGAGAACAAATTTCAGGTAATAACTCATTTAACTCACGTTCATTTTGAGCATTCTGAATTCGCACCATTAACGAAGGTGGTTGCTCTATATCTACTTCTTTTTGATCATTCAGTTCGATCAATCGCTTATTCATAGCTTGAATGACAGGTTTTCGCTGTTCCTCAGTCCAAGATTTTGTATAGCGAATTTGTGCATTAACTTCGATTGGTGTTTGAGCATTAGCTACTGCGACAAGGATTGCGTCTAAATGCTCTTGATGTTCAGGGGTAGGCTCGCCTTGCTCAACAGTTTCATTTATCAAACTGTCTTCAGAAGTAGTGACATTTTCTTGAGAGATAATCTCAATCTTAGGTGTATATTGCTCTGGATTTAGTTCGGCTAATTTTTCATTAAAATATGTATTAAGATCATTATGCTGATCATCACTCAAAGTGCCATTAGCGGAGAATTGTGCACGGATTTGTATCAAATTTTCAGTTGTGGTTGCTTGGCTGATTTGATGTTCAAACGAGGCATAGAGATCATCAACAGTATCTATTACCACCACCTCAGTAGATACTGCATCAGCCTCCCAAGGCGTATCTTCGCTTTCTACACCTGAAGGCTCAACGTCAGCAATGGTCACAGAGGTATCAGTAGTCTTTTTCCGTGATTGACGTTTTTTTGTTTCAACAGGTTGATCACTGTCTTTTTCTACCGCATAACCTTTTTGAAGATAGATCGTATTTTCAAAACCTAAAACCTTTTGGATCGCCTCGAGCTGTTTACTTGCATTCTCACGATCTCGTTGTGCAAATCCGGCTTTAACATTTTCTACGAGTTGAGTATTGCTACTATAGAACTGAGTTAAAGTAACTCGGTTGAAGTTTTCTACAATACAAACCTCTTGACCATCTACTAATTCATCGAGAGAAAAGGGCTTTAGGAATGTAATGCCTGCTAATTCAATAGAATCAATTTTGATAGAGAACTCATAACCAGGCATTGCAAAAATAGTGGCAGGGAATTGATCCAAGTCATCAAAATCAGCCAATTGATCTACAGCACGACACATGATCTTTTTGCCGGCCATTAATGCAGAAAAAGCTTCATTACCATTTAGAATATTCATGCCGGAGTTCCTTCTTTTGCTAACTTATCAATTTCAGCTTTAACCGCATTTAACTGACTTGATTCGATTTGAGTTAAAGCATCTACACCAAAATGCTCGCATATAGTTTTCACATCGAGACCACGCTCATCGATGAAAGCTTGTAGATCGTCGCGCTGTTGATCTGTCAGACCATTGAATTCAGGCGGGCTAATCCAAGAATCACGTTGAGTGTCGAAAGTACACTTTAAGAATTTGGAGCGTGCGACCATAACTTGGCGCATGTTTTGGTAATAAATATGCTCTTTATCTAATTTCAGCGTTTCAGTAAGTTGATTTAGATCACCTGCATGCATTGCCTCTTCACAGCTTTGCTTCCAATTTTCAAAATCCTCAAGAGCTTTTGCATTTGCAAGTTGAGCAGGTGTAAGGGTATTAATGTGTGCTTTTGCATCTCTGATTAAATCAGCCAAAAATGCAGGATTAACTTTAAGATCTGGAACCCACACCTCACCGGTCTTACCGCCTAAAGCACCTGAGTTTTTCGCATGATGGGTAGGAGATGGATTGAAATTGATCACACGAGCATTTTTACCTTCACCTGTCGTCACAGTAGTCATATAGCCCATGATGTCTGCAATACGATAAAGCTCATTACGATTTTTACCACCCAGCTCAGGTCGATAGATAACTTGATCACCGTTATGGTCTTCCGAGGCATGAGCAATAAAAACAACATCTTTGCCATAGCTTAAAAGCGTGCTGATGTACTGTTTAAACTTCATATTCGCAAGGCCTTGTGCTTTGAGTTTTAGCGTTTGATCTTGTTGACGATTTGTAGAAGTTTTAAGTAGATGGGTTTTAATGGCTTCAAGCATTGCACCAACAGTATCAATAACTACTGTGTTATATGGGGCAAGGTCTTGTTCTTTGATATTTTCAATATCAGACCATTGCTGAACAGGAACTACTGCACCACGACGTAGTTCACCTGTGCGATGTGCACCACGGTCAAAGTCAAAAGAGATAGCATTGTCAGCAGTAAAGCCAAGTGATGTTTTACCCAAACCTGGATCTGCGTAGATATAGGTAATAATTGCGCTGATATTTAGAGCTTGGTCAGCAGGGATAATATTTAATGACATGTGATTCCCCTTAATTATATTTAGCATTGTTATAAGCAATGCGTTGGTTTTTGCTGTAGTGGTTGTCACGCTGAAAGCACGGCTTACTAAACATGATTGCGTCGGCTTGGCGTCTCTTAAATTCAGGAATACCCGGTAATAACTCCAAGCTTTTACGCAAGTTTTTATTCAGAGTTTCAAGTGATAACAACCAAACTACATAGCTAACTTTTAGGTCTTTTAACGCCGTGCCTTTATGTTTGCCAAAGGGCATAACTTCTTGTTTTGGAATATTTGTAGTCATTTAAACGCCCTCCAACATACGGTTTTGAAGGATGTGAGCTACCAACATTGCATTGATAGTCAAATGGTCATTGAAGTCGGTGAAGTCAGAAATCTCATTACCTGAATTGTCATAAGCCTGATCTACCGCAAGGTCTAGGATTTCAGCATTCATGAAATCACTACCTGGTACACCGTAGTTTTCTTCCACAGGGTTGTATTTAAAATTCACATCAAGTGTGAAGCCATCTAAACGAACAACCGCAGTACCTGTATTTTCTTGGAGTGCCATAGCTGCTACAGCATTTTGAGCAGGAGCATGTAAAGGAGTCGCTAACTTGTACTCAGTTACTTGTGGATCGTAAGCAAGTGCGAGTGCACCTGTAGCGAATAAACCGCTGAGAGCAACGATTTTGATAAACCCGAATCGCTGTACACGATGTGTAACAGTAGGGTTGATTGATGTTGGTTTTAGATTCATAATTGCCTCGTTAGTTCAATTAGCCCCGCGTCCTGCAAGATCGTTTGGGGCTTTTGTTTGTCTGTGAGGTAAATATAACTATAGTTATTTTAATAGTCAAGGGTGAAGTTATAAAAATATTACTTTGATTATAATTTTAATAACTGTAATTGTTGTTTTATGTTTTAATAGGCAAAAGAAAACCCACTATCAAAGGTGATAGAAATGAGTATGCAGCTTTCGAATGAAATATTTGAGTGGCGTAAGCAATTTGTTGAAAAACTATTACTGAATGGCGTGAAGCCTGAAGATATAGAGAAGCAGGTACGTGCCGCACAGACACTTATTTTTGGGAATCACATTGGTACGGTAGTGATTGAATGCCCACTGAAGGTTATGGATGAGCTAAAAACCACTCTTTTAGAATTTTCACAAAAGAGTGGTTGCTTAGTGATTTCTAAGGCTAGTTGTTAAAACACGCGCGAACCTCCAGCAACTGGTTTGTGATACACACGCCCCTCATCACACACTTCTTCAATTTCTGCGTGTGATTCTTTATAGGCTTTAACCCAATCAGATGCAGTAGTGTCCTTATTGGCAAGTTTTGATTTTGTAAGTTCTAACGCTAGGGCTTCTATAAGTTTAGGTTTCATATTTTCTCCAGTATTAATAGTTATTTAAGATCAATGTTGGCACAAAGTCTTAAGCTCATAATATCAGGGAAAATATGGATTTATTAAAAAGAAAACCCACGCTAGGTGGGTTTGGATTCAAAGATTTTTATTTCTTCATGTTGACGAATACTACTGTTGCAATCATTGCCGTGACATCGATAAGCAATAGAGATACGAGTGTGATCATAATTCAGAGTGTGTGGGATTTGAGCTTAAATTATAGTTGGTAAGGTATGTTTTATATACACCCTTATTGTTTGTTTTATATAAAAGAAAACCCACACGGGGTGGGTCAAGATAACTTAATATATTGATTCAATATTAAAATCTAATTTCGGTTGTTTATTGGCTGTTGGAATTCTTACAGGCTTAATCGAATCACAATAAATCATAACCTCCGAACCCTTAACTTTGTAGTAAGCACTATAATTTAAAGCATAATCAACTTGTCGATAACCAGTATATATTTCTTTAATTTCAGGACAGTTATCATAAGAAACAATCCATTTTGTTTTTACCTCATCCAATGCATTCCTAATTTGGACATGATCGTCATGGAAGTAGAAATTTCGATATAAACCTTGCCCCTTAACATAATAAGGGGGGTCTAAATAGATTAATGAATCCTGTGGCAGGATAGAGTCAACTTGGCTTAAAAGTTTAAGAGCATCATAATTATAGACGTTAATACGATCTTTATATTCACCAATTTTTTCAATCCGTTTTGACAAATTCTCTTTATGATATCTAGCATCTAATTTATAGTTGCCGTCTTGATGCTTACCACCAATAACACCACCTTTTAAAATTCCAGACCGATTAGTTCTATTTAAGAAAAAAGTAGCAAACCCATGTTCAAGTTGACTATAATCTTCAGGTTTCGCTAATATAGCTTTTTGCTTATGCCATTCATCAATAGTAATTTCTGTATCGTTTACTAGCTTAAGAAAGCATTCAGTATTTGCAGTGACAGATTTCCAAAAATTGAATACAGCCACATCAAAGTCATTTATGTGAATGTTTTTACAATGTCCATTGAAAAGCAAATCAAGAGCTACACCAGATCCTCCCGCATATGGTTCGAGATAGTCACCTGTAAGATTATTAGCCTCCATTAAGTCTTTAACAAACGGAGCAAACTTACCTTTTCCACCAGGATAGCGTAAGGGCGTATGAAATTTATTCATTTATATAAAACTTCTCAATAATCCCGTAAAAGCTAATCATTACCCAAAGCAACTTTAACATAGGAAACTTCTATCTGATAACCGTTAATGAGAATAAATTCTAGTCTAGTATTTAAATCAGAAATGAATTTTTGCTTAATTGATGGATTGCATGATAAGTAGTATCTAAAAGGATTTGTATTCACCTTCTTTAGCATTCTTTGTAGATCTGCGGTCTTATAGAAGCTTTTAAACAAATCGCGAATTCGCTTATGTCCATTTGCAATATCCTGTTTTAATAAAGCAGGAAGGTCGTAATCCTTATCTGGAGTTTCACTTAAATCTAAGCGGTCAAAAATATCTGCCGTAGCTCTTATAAAGACTTCTTTGGTGTATTGGATTTCATTATGCCAAAAGTCGTCATCAGGCGGTAATTTATATAAGAAGTCAAATAAGAGCTGGTCTGGTGGGAGCTCCCCAGGCAGTTTTAAAGCATTTTTATGTTTGCTTATTTGAGCTACATCTGCATCAAAGACAACTAAGCTTTTTATACAAAATTCAGGGATGTTTTTATTCATCAATGATTTGTAGAATTCAGAACCATTGTTAACATCATCAAATTTATTTAGAAATTTATACTGCCTACTTGTGACTAGGGATGCAAAAAAATCACTTGCCTCTTTATCTTCAAAATATACATTTACAGAAGGAAGCTTATTTGATGCAACATCAATTAGAGTTTCAATTTTTAAATCTGCTAGAATTTGTTCCCATCCTATATTCTCATCAATTCTTATTTTTCCATATGTATTTGTTAAGTATAGAACTTTGAACTTACTTTTTTGTTTAGGGAAATTTGATAAATTTTTAACTTCTTCAATAATTAATGGTGAATGAGATGTCATTACTACCTGAATTTTATACTTTTCTGAATATGATTTGATAACATCAATCAAATTTTTTTGTGCTGCAGGGAACAGTCCTGCATCAACCTCATCAATTAAAAGAATACCCCCTTTATATGTGTCACCTAACTCTTCAGAAAGTTTCTTAAATGACATGAGAGCTAATACAATTTGCCCGCAATTATCTTCTCCAACTGAAACAGATTCATGATCATACTTATCATTGTGAGCTACAGCTGACTCCAAAGTCCCCGATGTTGCTGTTAAGTTGTTATTACTTCTTTTACCGAGAATTGTGTTACTTAATTTAATAAATTCTTTTTGATTTTTATCAAGATATTCAATTGACTTAGGATCATACTTTGATCTTTCGGGAAGAGGGATTAATCTTTTTAAGCTTAGGTATATGACTGGATGAGTAACATTTCTACTAGTATTGGTTGTAAAGTCAGTAGTTAAATTTCCTCTTACAACTGTCCGAAAATCCCTGCCAGCAGTATTTGTCATTGTAAGAGATAAGCTGTCAATTTGTTTACCTATTAGTGCGTCATAAAGGGAATAATTACAGTCCAATTGGCCTGGTAGATCAAATTGCTTTGATAATCTGAAATGCTCGCGGAATTGAGATGTAAAAAGTTTTCCAATTATCGTTCTATAATCTACTAATTCATTTTCTTCATTTTTGTATTGAAGTTTTTCACCATTAGCATAATTTGTTTCAAAGCTAAATATTTGAGCAATTAGTCCTAAAATTGTAGATTTTGCAGTCCCATTTTTACCACAAATAACAGAAATACTGTTACCCAAATTAATTTCAATATTTTCTAAACTTCTGAACTGATTTACATGAAGTTTATTTAGTACGGTACGATCAAACATGTTATTCACTTTTGTATGCAATAAAATAATTTCTAGCATTAAATCTGCTTCAGGTTCGCAGTTATTTAATCTAGCCAGCAAAATTGATCAGGTCCATTTATGCCTCAGAATACTTTTCTAAAAACTCATCTATCCATCCTTGTGCCAACTCAAGATTGGTAATGTCAGCCAGCTTTAGATTGGTTTCTTCTGCTTCGTTAAAGCCCTCAATAATGGCTTCAAAGATATTGGCTTCGTTAATAACTTCCTGTGCCATTTCAGCAGCGTCATAGCTCTGCTTGGCTTTTTTAAGTGACGTTATCTGCTTATCAATTCCTGCGCCAATTTTTTCTAATGCCTGTTTAAATTCTTGACGATTAATTGTTAGCGCAGTTTTAGATTTATTGAGAGTTCCAATCATAATGTTCTCTTTTTAGGAAAGTTTAATTACCCAGCTCGCCAAATTTGACGTCCTATTACTTTGAAATTTTTACCATTTTCTTCTGTAACCAACTTATCTCTATATTTCTCATTAAGGCTATGGAGTATTAAAGAACCATCAGCTTCTTTAAATATTTGCTTAATCATGCCTTCACCAGCTAAATACACAGCATAAATCTCGCCATCTATAATATCTGTTTGGGCTAAATTAATTCCCACCAAGTCACCGTCTTTAATGAAGTCAGCCATGCTGTCGCCTTTAGCTTTAATAATTTTCATTGAATTTTCAGTGACATTTTTTGCTTTTAAAAACGAAGGTGGGAAGGGTATTTTTCCATTTATAGCATCGAAGTGAAATTCTATGGATTCACCAACACCACAAGAAAAATTAGCCTCAACAACATCTATCCAAACAAATTCATTGTCAGACCCATGTTCAACAATGGTTGGTTTGAGTAAGTCATTTTCTCCAAAGCTATCATCATCCCCACCTGTGGTAAGCCAATATGGATCAACACCGAGGAACTGAGCAATCATTGGGAGAAATGCTGATTTTTGGTTTCTGCCTGATTCGAGCGCTTGATATGCAGGCTGAGATATTTTGACGGCTTCAGCAACTTCAGCTTGCGTCTTACCAGCTTTCTTCCGAGATTCTTTTAAACGGTCTTTAAGAGTCATGACAAACACCAAATTTCTTTAAGTAAATATATAACCTTAGTTATAAGTAATCAAATAACTATAGCTATTGACTATTGATAACTACAGTTATAATATTGGTTATATTTTATAGGAATATAACCATGCCTGAATCTATAGATAATAAATTCCAAATGCTTGTAGCCCACTTTGGTGGACAAGAAAACACCGCCAAAGCTCTTGATGTGAAACAACCCGCAGTATCTGGTTGGGTTTGTGGCACTAAAAAAATGTCTGAGCGTGTAGCTATTCGTGCACAAGTTGCCACAAAGGGTGAATTCAAAGCAGTCGAACTCTGCCCATCTTTAAAAGGAATTTTTGAGCAATTAACCGCCTAAATCCCTTAATCGAATTATCACTCGGTCAATGTTTTAAATAAACGTGAAAGAAAACAAGGATTTCACAAATGGAAATTAATTTAAGCCGTGAAGCACAAAATGCAATTTGGCAAATGATCAGCAAGACACCGGGTTTTACACCAAAGGATATTGCTCAAGTCGTCGGGGATTCACATAACACGATTTGCAATTACGCAAATATCAATATGCCTAACCATCTGCCAAGTTTAAAAAAGCTCGAAGCTATCCTGTATTACACACAGAACCCTGCGCTATTAAAAATTTGGGCGCATGAACTTGGCTTTGCTTTGGTACCTGTGACTTGTGACCGTAGTAAGCATCATGAATTGTCGATCTTTGAGGCAATGATGCAACACAACATTAAGTCAGGAAAAGCGAACAAGGTTGTTTATGAGGCGTATGAAGATGGTGTTGTTACACCACAAGAATATGAAGAAATTCATCAATTGACTTTGCATCTAATTGAATTAGCAACCGCAGTTGATCAAGCAGCTCTTAAGCAAATGAAAAAATATACGTCAGGATCTGAAATGGAAAAAGCCTGATGGATGAGATCAGGCTTTTAGTAATTCAAAACTTCAGAGGGCATTGAATATGAAATCAAATATACCAAAACATCCATGCGCTAACAAGTGCACCAATTTTAAAGAAGAGCAGTGTAATACCTGTTTAATTCAAATTTCTGAAAACCAAAAATTCATTAAAGGCGATGTGGTGGTTTATGCGAATCACATTGAATTTAATGATTTAAAGGTTGTGGATGCATATCAGCCAAATGATCATTATTGGCTTGAATGTGGTCAATGTGTATATGAGTCATGGATTCGCCCTGCGTCAATCACAGAGCTTAATGCGAACCGTCGTCTAACCGAAGCTGAACAAGCTTTAGCGGAGGTTTCATGACTACAAACCAACACTTCCACAAAGCACCTGGACATAAACAGATCCAATGGACTCAATCTTGGTATGAACCTGCATTGAAATCACTTGATGGAATATTGAAGGTTCGTCGTGAGAATTTACGCAAGATCAAACGTGATGAATCTAATGCTGCAGTCACACGCGATGAGTTGATTGAGATTCTGACCAATGAGCACCGAATGACGGTGTATCAGGCAGGAGAGCTTATTTCGAGTCTTTTACGTGCTGAGAAAATATTAATGTTTGGACGGTTCATTCAAGTGAATGAAAAGGTAGGTGAGGTATGAGCTTAGATGCAACGATTTGGGCTTGGAAAGTTCGCCAGAAGCAGAAGAAAGGTGGCAGTCTAAAACCCCTTAAAAAGCTTGTTTTGCTCTCACTTGCCGACCGTGCAAGTGAGGATCATTGTGCCTATCCAAGTGTCGCAAGATTGGTTGAAGATACCGATATGGATCGTAAAACAGTCTTAAAAATTATCGATGAGCTGATTGACGATGGCTTAATTATGGATACAGGTGAGCGAAAAGGACGTACAAAACAAGTCAAAGTTTACAAATTAATGGGTGTAAATGGGCGAGAAACAGTCCCAATAACGGTACTGTTTGATGCCGAAAATGATGATTTAAACAGTCCCAACAGTGGAACAGTTCCAACAACGGAACAGTCCCAACAATTCCATGAAAGAGTCCCAACAATTCCGTTAAACAGTCCCAACGTTGGGACACGGAATCTTTCAAAGAATCTATCATTAGAATCTAAAAATAAAAAAATATGGTTTTGTTCTAAAAAACTTCGTGAAGAAATTAATTTGACCGATGACGGAATTGATTTTGAAGCCATCTTGAATTCAACATGGCTTGAACGCGAAGTACGTGCCTTTGAAAATTATAACGCTGAAAAAACCATGAGCGATGATCTGATGATTTATCACTTCACGGATTGGCTGATCAACGCTTACCGAACCAAGTACTCGAATAATCAGAATTCAACTTCTGGAAAACCTGCAGGTACAGGATCTAAATCTCAACAACTTTCTGAAAAACAGATTCACGCTTTCGCATTGAAACTTGCTCACCATCCTGAGTTCTCAGGCAAGTTCTCTGAACCAGGGGAGTCTTACGAAAAACTTGCAGCACGAATTGCGGTAAAACTTGAAAATCCCACTCAAGCGAAAAAATGGGAATCGTATTTAAAACAGGTTGGATACAACGGAACTTTGGACGGGGTGGCAGCATGAACGAAATCCTAAATCAACGTATTCAAGCAGTCAGAGCGGGTAAAGACATCACGCATGCTCAGATCGTTGCTAAGCGAAATTTACGTGAAGAACTAGAAACAGAAATGGAGAAGTTCTTAGCAAATGGTGGTGAGCCTAAAACCTTGGAGCGTGGACAATGCATGACTTTCCGTAGTCCTTGTTTTGATAAATCTAAATCTGAGCTTCAAGCATTGGCAAAGCAATTCAAGCGCAAAACTTTCGCTTATTGGTGTGATTCACACGGAATAAGTCAATTTAAAACAAAAGATGGCCAATGTGTTCGTTGTGGGGTAAAGGCATGAATTTAATCGAGCAAGTTGGCGGTCACGGAATGGCTGAAATTATTGTAAGCCAAGTCATGACAAATGCATGTTTCCCAAACTGCTACTTTCCTGACAAGAAAGTTTACGGATATGCGGACGCAGAAGGGCATCAGGTTTATTTCTTTGATGAAGAATCTAATCAATACCTGAATTGCCAAGATGCTTCTGAATCACTTGGTGAGTGTGTATTGCTGATTGATCTGAAAGTTGAGTTGCTTGATATGGACGTTATGGGAGCGAGTGCATGAATTTAATTGAAAAATTAGGCATTGAGAAGTGCCGGGCGATTGTTGATGGTGCGCCTGAGGACGGCACACACTTTAAGCTTTCATTTGGATTGTCAATATTTTACTTACTTTCATCGGATGATGGTGCATCCCCAGCAGGGCTATGGATTGATGATGGTGATGAATCTCATTGGAGTGTTAGCTCATATAAAAACTTTGAGCTGTTTGTGGCTGAAAATCGGTTTATTTCGCTTAAAGACATCCGCACCGAAATTGCAGATTACGATAACCACTGGTACGGACAAAGTGAGGAAAAAGAGCTTGAGCAGTATGCAATTTTAAGGCAAGAAAAAATACAAGGTGGTGCTGTATTGGTGGGGAATTTCACAGTAATACAACAGCAGCTGCAAAGTGAAATAAATAATTGTTCTGAAAAGGATTCATCTGAGATTAGCATTTTGGATTGTTGCACCGACATTCGCAACCACATTAGTCCAAGAGCAATTGTATGGGATATAGCGAGTGGAGAGGATTGGTCAGTGGAGATTGATCGATGAGAGAGCAATTTGAAGAGGGATTTAAGCATACATATGCTTATGAGGTGATTAGTAGCAAGGTATCTGACCCTTTAAGTTTTTGCGAAAGAAGCGGGGATTACAAGTACACAGTTGTGCAGGCAGGCTGGGGGGCATGGCAACATCAAGAAACCACTATCAATGATCTGAAAGCTCAACTGAACAACATGGAGCAGTGTTATATCCAGATCAAACAAGAACTCAATGAATTGATTGCATTCAATACAGAAATTGATTGCAAGCAGAAATCTGCGGAAAAGACTGCTGAGAAGTACAAATTCAAAGTTTCAATGATTGCTGATCTTTTACGTGATTGCAGTGATCAGGATATGACGCTGAAAGCCATCAAAACAGTAATTGATCGAGTGGGTGAATCTTGAATAAATTCGCACTCTGCATGATTGGTCTGATTGGCTTCTGCATGTACGCCATGGATCGGAGTTATTGGAGCTAATGTCGTCAATAAGCGTTGAGGAATACAGAAAGCAGTTTGGCGGTGGTCGTAAGACTGGCGCTAAAACGAAACGTCCGAAGCGTGGTGGCAAAGTTGAGAGTGAGGGGGAGTCATTGCTCAGTTTGCAACTTAAGGCGCTAAAAATCGCATTTGAGAGAGAATTTAAGTTTTGTCAGGATCGGAAATGGCGGGCTGATTTTCACCTTGTAGGCAAAATGATTTTGATTGAGGTTGAGGGTGGGATTTGGAGTGGAGGTAGGCATACACGGGGTAAGGGATATTTAGGGGATATGGAGAAATATAACTCGGCAACAGCGTTGGGTTATTCAGTGTATCGATATAGCACTGAGCAGGTTAAGAGTGGTTTGGCGATTCAGCAGATTGAGAAGTTATTAGGGGATTTATAATGATAGCAACAGCAAATTTTGAAAAATATAGAGAGATAACAATCAGCCAAGACTTGCGTCGTTTGTTATTTATGCCAAGTACATCAAAAGTGGATTTTACCCTTCTCGATCTTGCACAAAAAACAATGGATGGATTTAAAGATAATGTCGGTGGACCATCTATATGTGGAAGCAAAGTCAATAGTGCAGCTTTGATGATGCGAGATATGACTACAGAGGAGTATGCAGTGCTTTGGGCATTAGTACGATCAATTACTCCAGGAGATCGTCATTTCGCTTTATTGCATAACCTGCTTACAAGTGAAGTCCGGTTAAAGTTTCAAGATGATGGGTTTAAAACAAAACAAATAACAACGAAGGAAGCAGCAAAAGGGGTGGCACGTTCAGCATTAATCCAATTTTTATTTAAACGTGGGATTTGCACTAAGTGTAACGGGAAAGGCTTTGTTTACATCAAGTCTGAGCTAAAGCATGTTGAGTGTAGTAAATGCGAAGGCAAAAAAGAGAACTCGTATAACCAATCTGAACGATATCGGATTTCAGGAATGAGCATTGATCGAAAAGCGTATTTAAAAACATATGAACAATATGAAAAGTTTGCTATCGATAAACTAGCAGATTGGCGTGTTGATCTTGATTCACATTTACGTGGCTATTTTTTTAAGGTTGCAGAAGAGTACGATTTATAATTGCATAGTCCCAAAATAAAGGGTATATTTTTCTATACTGGTCGTATTACGGTTTGACCACACAGTTTTAAAGTTTCCATACCCACAAGCTCTCTGTTGTGGGTATTTTTTTGCTCATCGAAAAGGCGACTTTTAGTAAATAAGTTTGACTTGAGTCACATTGTTTAGTAAAAATTTAAGGGTTATTTTAAAAAAATAGCAAAACAATAATCCTTAATCAGCGCAAATGAATAAGGGGGAAGCCCCACAGAAATGTAGGGCTTTTTTAATGTCTGAATTTTCTTAAAACTAAAAAAAGGAAATGATTATGAAATAGCTAGAACTTTGGCAATTTTGATTTGTGACGCTGCTATACGAGTTTGGTATATCAGCTAAAGCGCAAACGGTGGGATGCAGAAACCAGCCGTATAAATCGGTTTGAATCCAATGTGATTTCGTCACACATTGAGTTAGCCTCAGAGCCATAAATTGTGGTGACTCCCGACCAAAAAAAGATGAAAGACACAAAGCAGATCAATAGCTAACTTTGAGAAGTTTATTGTGTTGAGTAGCGGTAGATCAGTTGCCGAGCTGATCAATATCGTAATCTAAGGCAAGGATGTGGCAGATCACCACATCCTTTTTTTAATGCGCCATTAGCTCAGTTGGATAGAGCATCCGCCTTCTAAGTGGATGGCCACAGGTTCAAGTCCTGTATGGCGCGCCATTATTGCCTGAATGGGATCTATTTAAAATAGTGGAATTACATCGATTTATCTAAGTAATAAATAACAAATGACAATAAAAATATTATTATTCAACAACTTGTTTGAGTTTTTGTTTGATATTGTAAATGAGATAGTATAGATTTTAGTTTTAAAATTAATTCAAGGCATAAGCAATGGGATTTCAAACTAAAGTAAATAATGGCTTGTCACTTGGTAAGCAAAACATGCATCTAATTGGTTATGTTGCAGATGGTGTTAATTGTGCAGCATATTTCAAGTCAAGTCTGATAACTGATGAAAATGGTGCAATTGATAGATATGAGGTTATGCATCTTCTTTTGGCTAAGCACTCCGCAGGTACTGACATCTTACTTCACGCTGTATCAAATATTGGTCTGCAAGAAGTAGAAGCGATCTAAATCCATAGAATTACTAATAATTAAAGCTCCTTCGAGGGTTTTTTTATGCCTGAATTTTAAACCTATCGAATTCGAAACCTTTAAACCTGCTATATGTTTTACATAGATCAGCCTAATTATGTGATTTAGTCACCACCCCTTATTAGGTGTATTACACCAAATTAAAACCATATCGTTGAGGAAAACCATATGCTCCAATTTTTAAAATGCTTATTGGGCTTTCATGGTGTGACTGAAATTTATCATTGTAAGGATGGTGAATTAAAAGTTTGCCGGGATTGTCTGAAAGTTAAAGAGATAAACTAACTTGCCGAACGTATTACGGCACATAAGACCCCGTCGCATTCTAGATGTTGACAGGGTTTTCTTTTCTTATTGGTGGTGAATATGGGTATAGTCAAAGCAAAATGGAACATTGAAAGATACGGAATCTAAATCACCAAATGGCAGGCATTGTCACGTGGATTGATGTCACGTAATGATATGATGCTTGTTGGCAAGAAGATTAAGCAATTAAAAAAATGGTCGAAGAATCTAAGGAATATGCTAAATACGTGATTTAATTAAGTCCAAAATTATATTTTTAATGTGATCGAGTATTGTAATTATTGGTATATCATGCATTTGGTTTTAATAATTAAGGATTTTGTAATATGAGTATTTGGATTGCCGATAAAGATAAGTATGGTGAATATCAGTTCGATGAAAGAATTTGGCCGAATTGGTATACACCAGAAACCATCAACGTCTCCCATCTCGTGTATTACCGCAATATAATTAAAAATTCAAATATTACTTATTACCTATACACATCTACAGAATTAAATACTAAAGATTTAGAAGAACTTAAAAGGGATTGGTTGAGTTTTTGTGTACCGGAATAAGAAAATTTATTGCAACCACCTTCGGGTGGTTTTTTAATGGGTGAAATATATGGATGCTGACAGCTATTTTTGGAAAACCAAGAAACGCCCACTAAAAACAAAGCCTCGCACCAAACCATTACCTAAAGCCAAAGAAAAATATTTAGAAGCAGAAGAAACCTTATTTCAAGAATTAGAAGAACACCTGATTGGCTATGAACGCAAGTTTCAATTTGAATCAACCAAGAATTGGCGATTTGATTTTTATATTGTGAAGTTGAGACTTCTTATAGAAATAGCAGGTAGTCCTTGGGCTGTTGGGCGTGGTGGTAAGAAGATAGCAAATGCCTTTAATAAATATGATTTGGCCGAGGAAATGGGCTACAAGATTCAGCGTTTTGAGCCACATGCAATTGAGTCTGGTAGTGTGATTCGTTGGATTCAAGGTCAGTTAGAGAGATTAGAAGACAGTGGCTTAGAAGTTTGAAAAAATGTGTTTTAATTAATTTGGTTGTTTTGAAGTGTGAATTTTTGGGTGGTTTTTAGTAAATTGTATTTGGTACCTAAAATACGGTATATTAATCATTAATAGTGTTTTTCACATTTAGGGTATATCCCATGAGCCATGCAAACCCAGCACCTGATATTAAGTATCTATATAATGTGATAGGGAAAGGCGGGAAAAAAAATCTAAAAAATGAAGAGTTTAATAAAAGAAAATTAATTCATATTGTTAGAAGCTTAGCAGTAGATGACCCTATACAAGCACAATGTGATCAATCGAGTGTAGAAGCTTACTATAATCATTATGATATAGCGGTTGATATTTTAAAAAATGTGTTGAAATTGACGAATAATCAATCTTATATTGCGTGGGAAAAGTTATTAAAGCTTTATATTGAGACAGCAGATATCGATGCTTTTATTGCAACCTACCGATTGGCATTGAAACAAAAATTTGAGAATACTCAAGAATTGGATGCTCTACTAGAACATATGGTATCCACCTATCTTGTTGCAGATTCATATGGTGATGCTCAATTGGATTTAAAATTAAGTGAGTTTGATAAATACAGCGTGTACGAAAGAATACACCAAACTCAGCAATTGGGTATTTCTTTACCTGTTTATAGAAAACTCATGGCATTATTTTATCAAGAGTTTTATGCACAATATAATGGTAAAACTCAATCTTTCTTTAATTACGAAGCTCAGGATTTAATCATAACCGTACATACAGCCATTGATAATGCTCAAGAATTATTTGATTTTAACAGCCATTTACAAGATAGAATTATGGAATGGTATGCAGAAGCTAATGAAGAAGAGAGACAGCAAATAGATAAAGTGGTGATCTATGTCAAACACAGCACTTTTTTAATAAAAGAAAGTGAGTTTGTTGCTTAAATGGATACTCAAGACTTTTATACTGTTGCTAAAAATTTACATGATGTAAATACTGAAAAAGATGAAGCAACTAATCGCACTGTGGTTGGGCGTGTATATTATGCAGTGTATTTAGCTACACGAGATTGGATAGACCAGCGTTTTTCTGCTGAAATAAAAGAAGTTGAGGGTAATTCTCATGAAAAATACACCAACTGCTTATTAGTACTTCAACGTAAAAATATGGATTTAACACTCAGTCGTTTTAGTCGAGAATTGAAAGTGCTAAAAGAAGAACGTCATTTTGCCGATTATCAGTTTAATCCTAAAGACAAGCAAACCCATGTCAGCACTCAAGCAAGTTTATTATTAGGCAAAAAACTTTTAGATGATTTAGATGTTTTAAAACAGAAATATCTTTAGTGAGAAGTAAAGATGACCCACCTAATGGTGGGTTTTTTATTGGATGAAATATGGAACAGATCAGACCATTCCCACCGACAGACTTGATTGACCAAGCTGAGGCAGAAGAAACAATACGCCTTGCGCCCGCCGTGGATCTAAAGGAATGGGTGGTTAAGAATTGGCTAACCATTGGCGGTGAACTTCATAACCCTGACCATGATCATATTGCTGAGCTAATTCACGATGATGAAACCTTTCTTGCATTCGCTTGGGCTTCATCTGCTGCTATGGCCAAAAAGCGTATGGTCTTAGGTCAATGTGAAAAGGTGATGTTCAACCAAGGTGGATGGAAGAAAGCTCGACAAGAGCAGCAGATGCGCGATTGGTTTGGATTTGTGCCGGTCTACCTTATTACGATTGATGCAAGTTATTGTGAAAATACGACTGATCGTGAATTTTGCAGACTCATCGAGCATGAGCTTTATCACATCGGCGTAGAACGTGATGAAGATGGTGAGCCGATCTATAGTGACCACACAGGCCTACCTAAGCATTACTTGGCAGGTCACGACGTGGAAGTATTCTTCGGTGAGACCAAAAGATGGGGTGCTGACGAATCAGTCAAACGGCTTATTGAAATTGCGAAGAATGCACCATTCGTATCAGAAACCAATATTTCAGCGTGTTGTGGAACGTGTGTGATTAATTGAGCCTACGGGCTCTTTTTTTTGGCTAGCTTGCATGACGTAGCATGACAAAGGTGAGTTTATGGCAGCACTAAAAGAGCCTGTAAAAATGTTTATAGTTCAGTCTCTTGCTTGCTTTGAAACCCCTCAACAAGTGGCTGATGCTGTCATGCAAAGATATGGTATCGAAATTGACCGTAGACAATGTGAAAATTACGATCCAACAAAGTTTGCAGGTCGCAATCTAAGTAAAAAATTAAAAGACCTTTTTGAGCGCTCACGTAAAGAATTTCGAGAGAATATCGAAGACATTGCCATTGCAAATAAAGCCTTTCGCCTTAATGAACTTCAAAAAATGTATGACGATTCAGGACGCAATAAGCGAGCAAAACAAAATCTACTCAAGCAAGCTTTTCAAGAAACCGATGGGCGTGTTACCAAGCAAGAAATCACAGGTGCTAACGGCGGTGCGATTAAGACTGAGAATGAACAAAAACAATCTCAACCTAAACACACCCCTGAAGAACTTGCAAAAATGACACCTCAGGAGCTTTCACGATTAGTGATTACAGGTAAGTTATGACGTATGCATTAGAGGAAATCGCACCACTCATCAAAGAGTGGACAGTGAATATGCGTTTGCCTGAGGTTGTGGCTGAAATGACGCGCCGTTATTACTACAAGGCTGTGATTGAGCAAAATGATTTGAGTCGGCAGGCAGAGATTTACAAATGTAAGACTGATCCAATCCATTGGTTTAATCATTGGATATGGACCTATGATCCGCGTGGTATGTCTTTTGGTTTACCTGCCAACATTCCTTTCGTACTTCGCCCTAAACAGGTGGAATTAGTCGATTGGCTTTTAGAACGTGAAAATACACAGACCCATGGCTTAATTGAGAAAAGCCGTGATGAGGGCATGTCATACGTTGTATTGGGCTTTTTCCTGCATCGTTGGCTGTTTGTGGAAGGTTTTGCAGGGGGTGTAGGAAGTCGTAAGGAGGAATTGGTAGATAAAAAGGGAGATCCTAAAACTTTATTTCATAAGTTCCGTGACATGTTCTCTAAAATGCCTGATTGGATGAAGCCTAAGGGTTTTGTCGAGAAAGTGCATGATAACTATATGCGGATCATTAATCCTGACAACGGCGCAACAATCACAGGTGAAGCAGGGGACAATATTGGTCGTGGTGGACGTACCACAATGTACTTCCTTGATGAATGGGCATTCGTAGAACGTCAGGAAGCCGTTGACGCTGCTATTTCGCAAAACACCAATGTGCATATCAAAGGATCTACCCCCAACGGTATTGGTGATCGATTCTATCGTGATCGTTTTAGCGGACGTTACGCCGTGTTTACGATGCCTTGGAGAGCTAATCCTGATAAGAATTGGACAGTTTCATACAACGGTAAAGAGATCCATCCATGGTATGAAAAACAGTTGGCCACACTTGATGATGTAGTGTTGGCGCAGGAAGTAGATATCAACTATGCAGCATCAGTTGAAGGTGTATTGATTCCAAGTGCTTGGGTGCAAGCCTCTATTGATGCACATATTAAGCTTAAGATTCGACCATCAGGTGAGCGTATTGGTGGTCTTGATGTTGCAGATGAAGGTAGGGATAAGAACTCATTTGCAGATCGTCACGGCGTTGTCTTGCAGTACCTGGGTACATGGTCAGGCGTTGGTGATGATATTTTTGGAACAACGCAGAAAGCCATTGATATCAGTTTAGACCGTAATTTAGATCGCTTCCTTTACGATGCTGATGGTTTGGGAGCTGGATGTCGAGGTGATGCACGCGTTATTAATGAGCTGAATCACAATAAAGGCATTCCAAACGTTAATGTTGATCCATTCCGTGGGTCAGGTTCTGTGTTTGAACCCGATGAAGAAATGGTTGAGGCACGAAAGAACGTCGATTTCTTTGCAAACCTTAAGGCACAAGCGTGGTGGTCACTCCGCATGCGATTCCAAAATACACACCGAGCACTCAATGGCATGGAGTTTGATCCTGATGCGATTATCTCCTTATCAAGTGCAGATCTACCAAAGACTGAGCTTGAGGCACTAACAACCGAGTTATCTCAACCCACTTACACCAAAAATGGTGCAGGAAAAATTCTAGTCAATAAGCAACCTGATGGCGCTTTATCTCCTAACCGGGCAGACAGTGTCATGATTTGTTTTAGTGGTGTTCAAGGTCGCAAAGGTCTTCAACCTGCAGGTGCAGGCTCTCGCATTTATTAATAAGGAACCAATATGGCAAAGCCAAAGAAAGACAAGGCAAAGGCTTTGTCTTATGGAAACTTGCACACTCAAGAAGCTGTCTCGCAGTTTATATATAACTTCGGACGTCAACCCGATATTGATGAAGTACTACGTAAAGCAGGTATTGCACGTCACCGCCTAAAAATATTGTTAGATGATGATGAGGTTGCACAAGCAGTCGAAACACGTATTGATGCGCTATTGGCAACGCCGTTTCGTATTGAGCCAAGTGACACGCCTGAGGCTGAATTACTTCGCCAAGAATTGAATGAATGGTTCTGTGAAATTGCGGGTGGTGCGGTAAATGCCTTGTTTTTTGGTTATTCGGTGCAAGAAGTCGTCTATGAACAGAAATCATCAGGTCATGTCGGTGTGCAATGGGTTGGTGAAAAGCCGATGCAGTGGTTTGAGCCTAAAGCTGATGGGCGTTTAATTTATCGCGCTGATGGCAATGGTATGGAAAAGGAAGTAGACCAAAAATTCAAATTCTTACTGACAAGGCGTAAAGCAACTTATGAACAGCCTTACGGCAAAGCTTTGTTGGCTACACTGTATTGGTTATTTTTCTTTAAACAGAATGGCTTTAAGTTTTGGGCAAAGTTTCTTGAAAAGTTTGGTACACCAATTTTACTTGCCAAGGTGGGTAGCAGAGATACCACCACAACGGCTATGAACAATGCTTTGTTAAATGCACATGCTCAAAGTGTATTGACGATTGATAATAAAGATGATGTGCAACTGCTTTCAACACCAGGGAATGGCTCAGCAGGTTCTTCATTTGAATCATTCAATGATCAATTGATGCGCCAAATCCAAAAGGTTGTTCTAGGGCAAACACTGACCAGTGGCAATGATGGTGGTGGTAGCCATGCCTTAGGTCAAGTGCATGAGAACGTGCGTCAAGATAAGCTTAAATCTGATATTCGTTTGGTGACACCGACGATACAAACTTTGGTCAATGCGTTATGTACCCTGAACCAGTGGCCTAAGCATAAAGTACTGGTCGGTGAAAAAGCTAAGCCCCTCAATAAAGAACAGGCTGAGCGTGATTCACACTTAAAGAATGCCGGTGCAAATCTTACACCTGAATATTTTCAGCGCGAATACGGTTTGCAAGATGGTGATGTAGCTGAAGTGACACCTGTAAGTGACACCAAGGTGGCACCTCAATTTAGCGCGTTACCTAAGCAGGCTTTTAGTTTTAAAGCAGGTGTACAGCAGATTACCCCTGAGCAACAGGAGCTTGAACAAACAGCACATGATCAGCCTAAAGTTCTCATGACGGATGAGCAGCTGCAAAAGATTGTGCAGGATGCTAAAGATCATAATGACTTAATGACCAAGCTCTATTCAGCAACCAAAGGCGCTAATGTCGATGAGTTTGAAATTGTCATGTCTAAAGCGCTATTTATGGCAGATGTAATGGGTTATGTGCATGCACAGCAAAGGAAATAAACATGGTCGATTATGTGGATGCTTTGCGCTATGCGAGAGAACGAAACATCATTTTAGCCGATGAGTTTTATTCTCTTGATCTGAATACACGTCAATATGCAGGGACAGTCAGTCGTTTAGCCGCCGTGGAGCAAATTAAAACCGTACTAAGATTGGTGGATGATTCGCTTGAAAGTGGTGGTACATTTCAAGAGTTTAAAAAACAGGTCGAAGCGGAAGGCATTGAACTGAGTGAGCATCATCTTGCTAATGTGTACCGCACCAATATGCAGAACGCCTATGCACATGGGCGTTGGCAACAGCAACACAAGGGTAAAGAACATCGTCCATACCTGAAATATACAGCGATCAATGACAGTCGGACACGTCCTACACATTTGGCTTTAGATGCGGTGATTCGTCATATTGATGATCCATTTTGGCAGACTCACTATCCACCTAATGGATATCAGTGTAGATGCTCAGTGTTGGCGATTACTGAAAAACAGGCATTAAGATCGGGCATTACAGCTGATGATCAGCTACCCACTAATGTTGTTGATAACGGCTGGTCATTCAGTCCTGCGACTTACAGTAGAAATCTAAATCAAGTGTTAGATCAAAAAATTAACGACAATATTTTGGATGCAACGCAAACTGCTGAATTGCTTGATATGAAAGAAACAGCGGTGGTACATCAACAAGCAAATGACAGTATTCACGAAGCATTGAAACCCCTAACTGATACAAATCGAAAAATTCTTGATGATTTATTTGAAGATGTGGCAAGTAAAGGGAGGGATATTGCACCGTCCCATGGTCGATTTGTAGTGGAGCTGTCCACTGAAGATGAAATGCTGACTGATTTACTGAAAGAGTCTGTCATCAAAAAGGGTCAGGATCGTAAATCTAAGTCTATTTTTGATTGGATGAATGATTCTTTTAACTCAATGCTTAATTTTGCGAAGAATCTTAAAAACAAGCTGACAGGTAATAATCTGAAAGGCTTTGATGCTTTAAATCTGCAAAAAGGTAATGTGATTGGGATTCAGACACCGACATTATTCAAAACCGCTGAAAGTGCAGGTAAAAACATCACAATATTAGATATGAAAGGCAAAGCGATTGATCTGAGTAAAATCAATGGTCTTGATGGTGCTTTGCTTGCGCCAAATATGAATCTTGAAGTTGTGAGTGTTACCAACACTGATGTTATTTTGAAGTATACGGATGATGTTGCTACGATGTTATTTATTGCTAATAACAAAATTTATAGTAAGTGGGTTGGATATGAATAGAGAGTCAAAGCCTGAATATGTAGAACCGCCAGCATTAGTTTTAATCAATGAGAGTGAATTTGAGTACATTCTACCATTTTATTATCAAGCATGGTTTTGGTTGATCGTAGGCATCTTAATAGGTTTCCTGATTGGGCAACACATTACTTAGCCCGCATTGAAATTAAATGAATTCCGACCGCCTTAGGGCGGTTTTTTATTGGAGCATGAAAATGCCAGAGGAAAAAAAGATAGAGCAAAAGGTACTGCAATTTAAAGCCAATCCTTTTGAAATCAGCGTAAAAACTGAAACAAGCGACCTGCGTAAATTTAATGGCATTGCATACAGCGGTGAGCCAATTCAAGGGCATTACTATTGGGGTGATGTGATTTTTGATCTTGATTCGATGCAGGTCGATACCCCTTTGGCAGCACTCTTAGACCATGATACAGGCCGCCGTGTGGGTGTGGTGACACAGTTTACCAAAGACAATACATCGGGCTTAAAGGTTAGTGGGGATTTGCTAACCAATGCATACGGTCAACAGGTTGCTAGTGATAGTGATGAGGGCTTTCCTTGGCAAATGTCAGTCTACATTGACCCATCATCAATTGAAGAGGTGGAGCGTGGTCAAGTCGTTGTAAATGGCCGAACCCTAAATGCTCCTATCACCATCTTTCGAGGTGGTCGTATTCGCGAAGTGTCTTTCTGCGCTTTAGGTGCGGATGACAACACATCAGCGGTGGCAGCAAGCCATCAATCTAAAACAAGTCAATTCAAGCAAGAGGACACAAATGTGACCGAATTAGAACAAGCGCAAGCAAAACAGAAACAGGCTGAAACAGAGCGTGATAATGCTTTGGCTGAGCTTAAACAGTTTAAAGCAACAAAACGTACCGAAGATATTGCAGCGCTTCAAGCTGAGTTAAATACAACTTTTAGCGTTGAAGATACGAAATCATATACAGATATGGATGATGCTGTATTTAGCTTTACAGCTAAGCAGCTACGCCAATTCTCAACAAAGCCATCGGAAAACCAAAACCAACCGCAAAATAATACAGTACCACCTCATTTAGCTCATTTGTTTAGTCATCAAGCTACGGGTGGTGAGCAAAATCAATTTAATGCGGGTCACAACCAAGGCTCAGCACTTGACCAAGCATTTGGTAAATTTGCCGCAGCACAAGAGGCGAAATAATCATGGGAAATACAGTTACAGAAAACATTGTTATCAATCAACTTGTAGTTGGCGATAACGTTCGTACGGAAAATGCGAAACCAACTACAGCCGTAGCATATAAGCGTGGCGATTTGGTGCATGTAGATGCAAACAATGTAGTTACACATCCAACTTTTACTGGTGATGCTTTGGGGGCTTGGGAAGCGATTGTAGTACAAGACTTTTCAATTCAGCAGTCAACATATCACGCAGCAAATAACATTGAAATGCCGCTATATGTGCAAGGAGCATTCGATGTGGCAGTAGTCACAGTAAAGGGGGTTGCTCTAACTACAGCGCAAATGGATTCAGTGCGTGCACAAGCATTGAAAAATAAAATCGAATTACGAAAAGTGGTAGGTAATTAATAATGAGTCAATCATTTACGTTTCAGAATGCACCTGTTGAATTATTAGATGTACCACAATTGGTATTATTAACCGATACAACTCAGAAGGTTGATACCTGGTTGATTGATCGTTTCTTTCCTCAGCGTGTTTCATATACTAAAAAAGAAGTTCCAGTTGGTGAATTAAATACAGCTACGCCACTTGCACCATTCGTTACACCTACAGCTGCAGGTCGTCAAATTAAAGTGGGTGAGTCAGGTAACGTTAAATTCGTTAAACCGGCTTACTTAAAACCAATGATGACTGTAATGCCAAGTGAAGTACAAAATACAGCTTTAATTAGCCAACTACGAAAATTTGGTGTGATTGCAACAGGATCAAATCGTTTAAGTGATGCTGATTTACTCCTAATTGATCAAGCACAAAAAGCATTGTATTTGCGTCAATCGATTGAGAATCGAAAGTTATTGATTGCGCGTGATGTATTACTCTACGGTAAAACTACATTTGCTTCAGCAGACTTCCCGATGTACGAGGTGGATTATGAGCGTAATCCTGCATGTAATTTCGCACCATTGATCAAGTGGGGACAAGTTGGTTCTAAGCCGATGGATGATTGGCAAGCAATGATTGATTTATCTGTAGAGCACTCAGGTACATCCCCGACAATGGCACTTACTACATCAAAGGTGTATAGCACCTTGATTAAAGACCCTGAGTTTAAAGAAAAATTCATTGCACCATATGCCGGTATTAGCGTCCCATTAACACCAACATTTGATCATAAAGATAAGCCGCAATTCCGTGGCACTGTCGATAACATCGAAATTTGGACTTATGATGTGCAACACAGCATTGGTGGTGGTGCATCTGAACGCTTTATTCCTGAAGACTTCTTTGGTCTTGTATCTGATGCAAATGGTTGGATTGCACATTGTGCTCTTCAAAACGTAGAAGCTTTTGGCCAAGCGTTAGAATTTTATTTGAGCCAATGGCAGGAAAAGAATCCATCTAGCATCCAAATGCTAGCCGAATCATCACCGCTCGCAGTTCCAAACAATAAGAATGGTCTTGTTGGTGGTCGTGGGTTTGTATAAGGGGAAATAAATGCCAAAGTACATTGCAAAACAATCCATCGGTCATTTCCGACCAGGTGAAGAAATCAAAGGGCTTGAGTCTAAACAACTTCAAGCCCTTTTAGCATCTGGTGCAATTGAAGAATATCAAGAGCCTGAGGAACCCAAAACGGGTGATTCTGCTGCACGTTTGGCTGAACTTGAAGCCGAAGTCGCAGAGCTGAAGGCTAATGAGGAAATCCTTGTTGCTGGAAAAGACAAAGCGGAAGCCGAAGTCGCAGAGTTGAAGGTAAAGGTTGCTGATCTTGAGAAAGCCAGTGGTACCGAAAAGAAAACCACAGCAAAGCCCGTAACTGAAAAATAGGTGATCTATGTACGCCACTAAAAACGATTTGGAAGCGCGTTTCGGGGAAGGGGAGATACAGCAATTAGAGGCGATGCAAACAGTAGCTAATTCAATTGAGGAGGCTTTACAAGATGCCTCTGAAGAAATTGATAGCTACATTGCTGTACGTTACAACATCCCCTTACCCGAAACACCAAGTACCTTAAGGCGAATAGCGTGCAACATCGCACGTTATCGGCTTTATTTTCAACAACCGACTGAAGAAATTGAAAATCGCTACAAAGCTGAAATTGATTTTCTAAAGCGTGTTGCTGATGGAAAGGCTGTTCTAAATGTTCTTAATGCTCAAAATGAGGTGACTGAAGAAAAGCCTGTAAATTCGCCAACAACGATGCCGATCGGAACAACGTATCGAGGCGGTGTATTTGGTGATGCCGTTTTGGGCATGATGCCAAGCATCGAGTGAGGTGTTTATGTCTGGTATTGGTATAACAATTAGTGCGGATGCAGAATCTGCTTTAATGCAAACCCTTGGGCGCTTAGCTGCTTTTGATCAACAAAAGCCTGAATTATTTGATGCTATTGGTCACTCTATTGTAAGCAATATTCGCAGCAGATGGGCAAGTGGTGAAGGCTTAGAGGGTAAATGGCGCATATCGGGTCGAGTGAAGCGGCAAGGCGGTACAACATTAAGGGATACCTCACGCTTGATGAATTCAATTACTCATAATGTCACTGCAAATGGTGTTGAGGTTGGTACTAATGTTGAGTATGGGCCTATTCATCATTTTGGTGGTGAAATTCGTTATGCAGCACGTATGCGCCGTGTGCACTTTAAGCAAAATCAGAGTACAGGTTTAGTTGGCAATAAGTTTGTGAATAAAGCACGTTCAAACTTCGCTCAAGATGTTATGGGTAAAGCATACAAAGTGAATATGTCTCGTCGCCCATTCCTTGGTTTAACTGAAAGTGATGAGCTTGAAGTGCTGGAATTAATTGAGGAGCATTTAATAAATGACAGAAGAAAGTAACTTTTTTGCTGTACGCAGTGAAATTTCTGAGAAATTAGCTGAAATTGCGAGTTTTAAAAGGATATATACGCCAGCCAATTCAGCACAAGTGACAGAGTTATCACAGGTAACTCCAAATGCTCAGGTTTACTATCGCCGCGTGCGCAAAACAGATGATACTGGAAAGTCATCCGTAAATATGTTGAACCAACAGTGGGAAGTCACTATTTGTGAGCGTCATGCTGCATCACAGTTACTTGATGGCTCAGCCGTATTGGAGCGTATTGGGCAACTCACAATGAAAGTTTTACAACTATTATCGGGCTGGCAACCTAAGTCGAGTATTCGACCCTTAAATTTGGTTGCTGTCGAAGAGGATTATTCAACAACGTGTGTATATATCACGCTTGTTTTTGAGTCTAAATTCTTTGTTTAAGGAAAATCATGATTAATCAACACAAAGCATTACAGCCTGTGGGGCGCTTCAAAGTAGGCGAAACAGTAGGTGGTCTGAGTGATGCCCAGATCAAACATTTATTAGCAGATAAAATCATTGAAGAAGTGAAAATCACTGAAGAAGTGAAGCCATCTGCACCAACAAAATTGACAAAAGAGGTTAAAAAAGATGGCGAATAAGTATATTTCACTACAGGGTAAGTTCTACTTATCTGAAATTAAAAATGGTGTGGCGGCTGAAATGCGCTATATCGGTAACGTACCTGAATTTGAGCTTGAAATTACGGCAGATCAAGTTGAACACCAAGAAAGCACATCGGGTCAACGTACAACTGATTTGGTTTTGACGAAAACTACAGGTGTGAATTTCAAAGGTCAGCTTGAAGAAGTGGATGATGAAAACTTAAAATACATTTTGTCGGGTATGAAGTCAGAAGTAGCAAGTAAAACTGTTGCTGATCAAGTGCTCGGCACGGTTAAAGTTGGTCAAGAAATCAAATTGAATGGCTATGCTTTAACTCAAGTCACATTCAAAGCAGGATCTACCGCCGTGGATAAAGATAAATACACGCTTGATGCTGTATTTGGTACTGTGAAATTCAATGAAGCGGTTGCCGAACCTGTAACAGCAAGCTACACCACAGGTGCTGTTAGCCATACAACCATTGCAAGTGATTTCAATAAAGAATATGAATTGTTCTTTAAGGGCATCAATACGGCAAATGGTGAACACATGGCTGTTCGTTTATGGCGTACTAAAAAATCACCTGAAACCACGTTCCCATTAATTCATGAAGAGTTAGGGCAATATGAAATTTCAGGTCAGTCTTTGTCTGATGTATCGAAAGGTCTTGATGCAACACTAGGCTTATATGGGCATGTTGTGACAATTGCTGCTGCATAATTAAAACAACAGGCATAAAGAACCATGGCGCAACAGCGTCTTTTTTTGTGCCTGTTTTGAGGATTTGGCTATGAATGAATTCTTTCTTGCTGAAAATAGAACCCAGTCTGTTGAATTTGATGAAGACTACTCGATTGAAGTTCGCCAATTACTGGTATGTGAGATTGATAAAGCAGAGCGGTTTGCATTTCCTGTACGCGAAGGATTGAAAGACAATTGGGTTACTGCTGATCTGCATGAAGTCCTCAATAAGAATCAACTGTCAGCGATAATTCTAATCAGCTTATTAACCACACTCACGGGTGATAATGCGTTAAAAATAAAGGATGAAGCACCTGAGAAGTTTCTTGAAATATTTGAGGCGCTTTTAAATACGAATCAGGATTACTTTAAAAAGAATAAAGGTAAAAAATCAGACAAAGAGTCAACGTGGTTTGATTCATTTCAGTATTTGATTGCCAACGGACACAAGCACAGCGATATTTTAAATTATAGTTTTGGCACATTTGTGGCGTATTCAAAAGCCGCGCAGAAGTTGGAATCTGCATCACTACTAAACAGCGGGAGCACAATGCGTGTTGCATATCATGCTGATAAGAAAGGGTTTGAACAGTTTACTAAGAATATGAAAATTTGAGTGTTTTCACGTTGCTAATGTGATTTTGTATGTATATTCTTCAAATAATAATGAGGGGGATAACATGAAAAAACTATTAATTGCTTTAGCTTTAACTATTTCAAGTGCTACTTATGCTGCAACTGACACAAGAGCTATTCGCACTTCAACTGATGTTGTAAGTATTGGTGATTCACCAAATTCGATGATTCAAAAGCTTGGGCGACCTGAAGCGAGTAATGAATACACCACTCGTGATCGAAATGGCAAGCTATTATTTGTGATTGATTACAACTATACAATTGGTAATCTGAAATATACGATCACCGTTGTTGAAGGGCGTATAACAAATATGTCATGGGAGCGTTAAGAGTGAAGTACTTAGTGGGCGTTTTTATTGTATTGGTGCTTTTGATGGGCTATTTCATCAATAAAAACAACATGGAAGATCATGAGCGATTGAAACAGGCGGAGATTACGCATCAACAGAAATTAGAGCAGGAGAAGTTGGTTGCAGCTCAAAGGGAAAAATCTAGAAATATTGAAATAAGACTCAAACAGGAGAAACTTGCACAAGACAAATTAAAAGCACAACAAGATCAAGCCAAGAAAATTGAATCAGAGCAGCAAGAATACAGTGCTTTCACATCCCTACTTTCAAAATGGATAAATCAAGATAATATTGCTGGATCTACTGCTCGTATAGCGGTTTCTACACCAGTGACTGAGTTGAGAAGAATCCAAGATGAATTAAAGAGTTTAAATATTTCAGGGTGTTTAGGTGGGGCAAAAGCAAAATTGCTTGATGCTATGGGTGATGAGATTTCTATGTATTTATATTTTATGCAGAATAGTATCAATTCAGATGTAAAAATTTCTGAATTAAAAATAAGTTATTACAATAAATTAGCCGAAGCAATAGAATCATCAACTGCTTGTAAAAACCAATACAGCTTAAAGAGTAGTACATGATATTCAAAAGCACCCTAGGGTGCTTTTAAAATACTATTAATAGGAGTTCATGGTGTCTAAAATTAATAAACATGCATTAGGTGAATATACCGAAGGTACATATCCAAAACTTCACAAAGAAGTAGGTGATGCAGGGCTTAAGGCTATCCAAGAACATGACCGAAATGCGGCTGATATAATTGCTAAATTAAGCGAATGTGATGAAGTTATCTATGTTGGGTATTCTGTGGGTAAAAACAATTTTCCAGATACCATTGCCTCTTTTGTGGATTGTAAAAATGGTAAAAGATTTTATGTAATCAATCGACAAGTTGAAAAATAAGCAACCTCCATTACAAACCCAACCATCATTGAGTGGGTTTTTTTACATCTATACTTTTTTGAAAGATAAATTTTTATTTCCTCAAACTGAAAAGGAAGGAAAATCCTGACGCATTTGCAACATGTTTAACCTTAAGCCGAGCTATCACAGTTCGGTTTTTTTATGCCTGTAGGAAATTGAAATGGCTAAAGAGCTCACATTTAAATTAATACTGAACGCAGACACAAACAACTTAACTCAGAATTTTGAAAGAAGTTCTGATGCTGCAAAAAAAATGTTTGATCGCATTAAGCAAGAATCAGATCGTTTACGACAATCAATGCAACTGAGTCAAGAAGTCAGCACGCTAGTTCAAAATTTTCATAATGTGACTCAAGAGCTAAACCGTGTTTCTGGCGCATCAGAACTCAGTGCTGATAATTTAAGGCAAATGGGCGAGTATGGGCAGCAAGCGATTGATCGATTACAAAATGAATTGCGAGATGCTCGGCTAGAACTGAATCGCTTATCTGCCACCAATGCGACACCGCAAGATATTCAAAATGCACAAGATCAAGTGCAAAATCTTGAAAGAGGTATTCATCAGACCACTATTGCTGTTAACGCTTATCAAAATGCAGCGCATGCAGCTTCAAACACACCACCCGTACCAAGTCAGTTTCAAGGGGAGGTTTCATCTCTTGTCACAAATTTAGATAGTGCGCGTCGCAGTATCGATGCGACAGGTAATAGCTCAACACATACACGTCAGCAATTGGAGCAAATGGCTCAAGGTGCAGCATTAGATATTCAGCGTTATGAGCAAGAATTAAACGAAGCAAGGCTTGAGCTTAACCGCTTATCTGCCACCAATGCGACACCGCAAGATATTGAGCAAGCAAGGCAGCGAGTACGTGAGTTAGAAACGGGTATTGGGCAAGCACGTACAGCACTCGATAATTTGGGGAGTACTTCTGAACTCTCACCGCTACAACAACAAATTTCTCAACTTGTTACGAACTTGGATGGTGCTCGCAATAGCATTGATCAAAATGGTCGAAGTGCAACACACACGCGTCAACAATTAGAGCAGATGGCTCAAAATGCAACACAACAATTGCGGCAGTATGAGCAACAACTTGAAAGTGCACGCTTAGAGGTGAATCGACTTTCTGCAACAAATGCATCACCTGCTGATATTGAACTCGCAAGACAACGCGTAAGACAACTCGAAACAGGTATTGAACAAGCCACAACATCATTACGTGGCTTTGAGAATGCATCACGTACAGCCACAAATGAGTTGGCACAAGGTGCAGATCGATCTGGTTCAGCAATGAATAAAGTTGGGCGCAGCGTTAATGTTCTACAAGGTGCGATGGCTGCACTCGGTATTGGTTTTGGTGTACACGAACTTACTCAAATTGCTGACAATTTTCAGAACATCTCAGCACAAGTAAATTTGGTGTCTGAAAGCAATGATGAACTTTATAGTTCATTGGAAGGGGTTCGTCAGGTTGCAATTCGCACAACTTCAAGTCTTGAATCCACTGCTAATTTATATGCTCGAATCAGTCAAGCAGGTAAGGACTTAGGTGTTACTCAAAAACAAGCGCTACAAATTACCGAGACAATTAACCAGTCAATTCAAATTAGTGGCGCCAGTGCTGCTGCATCTGATGCAGCAATCACACAGCTGATTCAAGGTTTGCAGTCAGGAGTTCTTCGTGGTGAAGAATTCAACTCTATGATGGAGCAGGCACCACGATTAACCACCGCATTAGCTGATAGTTTAGGTGTGACGAAAGGTGAATTGCGTGCGATGGCAGGCGAAGGTCAGTTGACGTCCGAAGTCGTGATTAAAGCCCTTAAAGAACAATCCGCCGTGATTGCTGAAGAGTACACCAAAATTCCAACAACGATTGGTGGTGCGTTGACGAATGTGAAAACAAATTTCACAATGTTGATTGGTGAAATTGACTCAACAAATGCCGCGAGTAAAGGTATTGTGCAAACACTACTTTATCTTTCTGAAAATTTAGATGTTTTAAAAATACTATTTAATGATGTTGCTCAAGTTGCTGCTTATTTTAGTGATCGACTCAGTGAAACAGATCCATCAACTATTGAAGCTGTAAAAAATGCAATTGTTACGGCTTATGACGCGCTAAAAACATTAATTTCCACAATTGTTGATGTTGGTGATGCGGTTAATGATGTCTTTCTTACTGGTCTTGATATTTTGTTTGGTTGGGGTGGTGCAGTTGATGGATCATCAGAAAAAGTTAATGGTTTAGCGGTTGTTATTAATGGATTAGCGGTAGTAATGGGCGCCCTGTCGGATGGGGTGAAAGCAATTGGTATTGGGGTTAATCTGTTAATAGGGGCTTTTTATGATGTTGCAGCCGCAACCACGTATTACATCAAAATGTTTACATGGGGTGATGTTAGGGCAAAGCTGGATAAAGACTATGAGGTGTTGACAGCTCAACGCGACAAGTATTATGCGAAAGCTGGAGAAGGCGCTTTAAAATTTGAATCAGATACTAAAAAAGCTCTAGATAACAGTGTTCTTAATGCAGAGCAAGCAAACCAGAAAAAGATTGCCGACAATCAAAAATCGTTAGCAACCATTGTTACCAATGAAGAAGCAGCAAATGGGAAGCTGATTGAAAATGCACAAAAGAAAGCTGCTCTTGAGGTTGAGCTTGCTGAAGCACGCAAGACAGGCAATGGAGAAGCCGTTAAAGCAATACTAACGCAAATCACAGAGTTGGATGGTTTTGAATCCAAAAATGCACAAGCCAGTATTCAGCGAAATAAGGATAAACTTGAAGCAGCCAAAGTATTGGCTGAATCTTCAATGGCATTAAATGAAGGTGTTTTAAGAGATTTAACCAAAGAGCAATTATTGCGTGATGGGGTAATTGCTAAAATTAATGATCAAGGCGCACTAGAAGTATCTATCTATGAAGATTCTGCAAAGTTAAATGCCGATCGCTTTGCAAAACTTGAAGCTCTATCAATAGAAGAGAAAAAACTTGTTCAAGATCGAGTTGTGGCAACCCAAGAAACAGGCAATGTCATAGTTCAAAATGAAGCGTTTATTGCATCTGAAAAAGTACGATTGAATGATGCTGCAAATGCCGCATTAAAGTCGGGTGATTTTGAGGCATATAGTCAAGCAAAGTTAGGTTTGGATGATGTCGGTAATGCTCAAGCACAAGCAAGTCAACAACGAGTGGAGCAGCACCAACAGTCGAATGATGCTATTCAGCAGATGGATGCATCCTCTTTTGTAATGCAAAAAAACCACTCAGATGAGCAAGTTCGCTTATCCCAAATAGCAGCGCAGGCAAAGAAAAGTGGTGACTTTGAAGCATACTCTCAAGCGATGTTGCAAATTGACCAATTAACAACATCACAAACACAAGCTGACAGCCTTGTTTCACAAAGCGATCTTGAAACGCTACGTAAAAAGGAGGATGTTACCAAAGAAAAAATCAAACTCGCTCAACAAATTATTGACTCCGCAGACGGCATTATTACTGCCGAGCAGAAACTTCACTTTGAAGCGCAGGGTCTAACTGTTGAATATGACAAGCAAGGCAAGGCAATTGTTCAGCAGAAAGCAACATTTTCTGAAGCAGCCAAAGCATTGGGGCTGGATGTTAGTCAGGCTTTAAACTTGGTTTCAGCTGGGTTTTCAAAAACGGGGGAAAGTGTCAGTGCTGTTGTTGTTGGCTTAGCAGAAATGGGTGCTACAGGTCAGCAAGCTGCAAATGCAACATACCAAGCTTGGCTGAAATGGCTTGAAACGGCAAAAAGCCAAGCTGAAATTGATTTAGCAAAGCAAAAATTAAGCGAGTTTGGTGAGCAAGGGAAGATTTCGACAAGTCAGGTAGAGCAAGGCTTAATTGCTGTAAAACTTCAAGCACAAGGTTTACCTGATGATATCAACCCTGTTACAGAAGCATTTAAACGCCTTGGGATTGAAACTAAAGAAAATCTAAAGTTAGCAGCTCAACGAGCACAAATGGACTACATCACAATTCGTGACAGTGGTCAGGCTACAGCAGAAGGTATTCAAAAGGCTTATGAGAAGGCAGCCCAAGCGGCGGCAACTTCGGGTGATGCAGGTGTAATAGCCTCAACAAATGCTGTGGGTGCCGGTCGAAATTTAGAAATTCAAATGGATGATACGGGGCGTGCGGTTGTTACATCGATGAGCCAAGCTGAACAATCCATCAATAGACTGAGCACTGCAACAGGTAAAGCAGGTCAAGGTTTTAGAGGTATGGCTCAAGATGCGAGAGATGCTGCAGAAGAAATCAAAAGTACGACTGATGCTCGGAATGATGCGCTTACTGCTAGATCAGAAGCTCAGGCGAAAGAACGTGCCGAAAGTAAAAGCAGTAAGGCTAATGGTGGCTCGTTTGCCTCATACAGCAAGGCTGATGTACTAGCTGAGCTAAAAGGCATGGGTTATGACGACAAGGAGGCTCAAAAGCTTGCGGGTTCAATCATGAGTGCGGCATTTGCCAAAGACAAAGACACGATGCAGAAAAACATGGGTACAGGTAATGCTGCTTATTTGAATGCTGCATTCGATAAACTTTTATCTCAAGGACAAACCGCTTCAGGTGGCTCAATTGAGGTTCAAAAACGTCTTGCAGCTTTAGCAAACGGCAAGGGATCTGTTTCTGTTTCCACACCTACAAATAGTGAACCTGCATCAACACGTAGATTAGAGCTAGTCAATGGGGCGCAAACAGCTACATTAAGTGGTTCGGCATCTGATTTGGACGCAATGGAAAAAATGCTGAGTGAGTTTGAAATGCTCAAAAAGGGTACATAAAGATGAAGTTAATACGCATAAGCACATCAGAAGCCGTCTCATTGTCAGACGGCTTTTTATGGTCTGATGAATTTGATTGGCAGCCAATTGAGCAGTCTCAGGAACGAGCTGTAGATGGCACTTTGATTATTCAAGAAGGAAAGAAGAAATCAGGGCGACTAATCACACTCACGGCTGATAAAAACATGGCGTGGGTAAAGCGCCATATAGTTTCAAAGCTAAAAGATTGGTCGGTACTACAAGAGCAATTCACTTTGCAGTTTGAGTATTTTCACGACAAGCGAACTTTTAATGTTGCTTTTAATCATCAAGAGAAAGCAATTGAAGCTCGCCCTGTACTTGATCACCCATCTGTTTCCGAAGATGAAGAATATAACGTGACATTACGATTTTTGGAGTTAAGTGATGCCGATTGAAACCAAAGACCTCGTGATTTACGAGTCAGAACGCTTAACTGATAACGACGATGGCGGGGGTAAATACAACGGCAAAGTGATTGTTGATGGTCGGAGTAACAACCTATTTGATGATATTTCTGAATTAGATCGTACGATGGGAAGTGTTTCATTACGCAAGATTTTTCCCGCCGTGACGACTGCTGATACCGATAAATTAATGGGCGCCACGGTATTTGTATCTGAATTACCGAAAGATCCGAATGTATCTGCACTTTTGTTCAGTACAAAAAATTGGACTGATCAGCGTAAATCGGCACAGAACCGAATTGAAAACTACTTAGCAAAAGGCTCTCAAGTTGCAGGCACACCACTTGATACACATTGGCTTGGAATGAAAACACTACAAGTGGCCATGTTTCCATCTGAACAGGAGATGTCACCCGGTGCCACAATTGTACTGATATCAAACGAAGGTAAAGCTTTGATGCATGAGCAATATGCACGCATTTTAAAAGTAGAATCGCGAATTGCAAAAATGATTATTGATCAGAAGGAAGTTGAGTACAAAGCCGTAACGTATACGCTGTCTGATGCACTTGAAATTGACTATGTCGGCTTAACTGCAAAACAGTGGTACAACGGTGAAAAATCAATAACCATTTTACGTGATACCTTGGTTGCAGACACAGGCAAGTACTTTAGCTCAACTGCGATTACTGAAGATATTCAAATTGGATCTACTGTGGCTCAGGCCAAAAGTATGTTTGCACAGTTGGTACCATCGGCTCAAACTGAAACGCCGTTGATTAACCTTAATGTTTCGGGTACCTCGACAGCATTGATGGGTGCAAGTCAAAATCCGATTTCACGACAAATTACAGCAGTCATTGGATCCAATACAAATACGTTTATTGGCTCTCCAATTTTACCAGGTAGTTTGAGTTTTCAACTTGATGCTAATGCTGTAACTGACAAAGCGGGAGAGTTAAAAACCTCTGCAGGTATCTCAGTAGGCACGATTGAGTATGATAAAGGACTGATAAAGTGGAATGCAGGTGCAGGCACTGGCAGTAAAACCATTACTTTTAATTTTACTCCTGCATCTGCTCGAAATCGTGTTTCAAATACGGATTTCATTGAGGTTACAAAAGAAAGTCAAAGCCTGAACTATGTACGCACACTTGATACAGCACCGGCACGCGGTAGTCTAGCAATCAACTATACGGCTCAAAAAAAGACGTATACATTGCGTGATGATGGCACGGGAGGGATTAGCGGTGGTATCAACGGTATTGGCGTTGGAACTGTTGATTATATCAATGGTACGGTTGCAATTACTTTCAGTGCATTGCCCGATGTGGGTACTGATATCATTTTCTATTGGGCCGATGATGTTGCTTATAGCGACATTACTGCACGTCAGGTTAATAAGCTTAGCCTTGAATATTCGATTGCCAAGCCGGTAGACACAACAGGTGTATTAAAGTGGGCGATTGGAGCTGATAACTACACAGCTAATGTGGCGCTTGATGGCACAATTTCAGGTCATGCAACAGGTCAAGTCATTGATCAGAAGGTCATCTTAAAGCCAAACCTATTAATTCCTGTTTCAACACAAATCAATTTCGAATATACGGCTTTCACCTCCGCATCTATAGCCACAGGTAACAAGCCTGGACTGTTGGCAGGTGAGGGAATTGAAATATCGGGTAAGACATATCAGATGTATCAATTCACGCTTGATTCGGTAAAGCAAAATGCCATGAAGTTCAGTGCGGTATTGAGTTCCAGTGAAAGCTACCTCGCTACTGCCAATGCAACTATAGAGGCGATTCTCAGTAATGAGTTTTATTACAAAGATATAAGCGGTGAAATATTTCTGACGGATAGCACATACAGCAAAAAACTGCAAAAAGTTGGTACGATTAATTACACAACAAAAGTGGTCAAGATGGCGGCTTGGGCAACAGGTGTGCTTTATCGCCGCACTGTTAAAACAGCAGATGGGTACTATAAGACTCAGACCACAGGTGTTGAGTCAATCAATGTGATATTTGCCAAAGAAAGTGGTTCGCAAGACTTTAAATACAGTGCGCCCGTTGATGCTGTATCAGAAGCGATAACAACGCAATTGAATCGTACATCTGAATACTGTTTGTTTATTGATAAAGATCAGGGAATGGGATTGGCTGAGGAAACAATTTCGCTGAGAATCAATAATCAACGATATTTTGTTTCGGGCGCAAGCGTTTACACATCAATGGATACAAGTACAGGATCGGGTATTGCTTCTGGAATATTTGATTCAAGTGCTGGGCGAATGTCTTTCACAAGCATGATTGCAAATTCAGGAAATCAAGTGCAATGGGAGTCTGTATCGCAAGTGGTTGATTCAATGCCGCAGGCTTTTGTTGTCTTTAAAATCCCAACTGTGCCAATTCGCCCATTATCTTTTCAGCTACTAATCGGTTCACCTGCAGTAATTAACGTAACAGCTGATCAGAATGGAAATATTACTCACAATCAGGTCAAAGGCACTGTAAATTATGAAAATGGCACTGTAAAGCTGTATTTCACCGAGCAGATTCAATCGGTTAATGAGGTTCAATTACAAGCGTATTTTGATAAGTATAGTTGGTTTAGTGAAGCAAACTATTCTTCTGCAGAGGGAGCTGGGTTATATACAGTATTCTTGCCATCTTGGTTCTCTGCAGATGAAATTAAGTATAACGCTGTGAGTTTTTCATATATTCCGCTCGATCCTGAAGTACTCGGCATTTCAGCAACTCGACTACCATCAGACGGGCAGGTACCGATTTTCAGAGTCGGGGATATTGCTGTTATCAGTGCATCCAAAGATTTTTCAATGGTAGACCATGTGGCAGGCAAGACCTATCAATTGCCTGATTCGCGTATTTCTTGGTGTGAATTGATTGATAGCAAAGGCATGAAAGTTCCTTTTGATATGTATGTGGTGGATTATGACTACGGTAAATTTACTTTAAGTGGTGATTTTGCTGTAAATGCACTTACCCCTCCATTTACAGCTCAATATCGCTACCAAGACATGCTTCTGATATCAGATGTGCAAATCAACGGTCAATTAACATTCGCTAAGCAAATTACACATAACTACAGTACAGAAAACACAATTGTGGGTTCAGCGCTTGTCATTGATGACATGCAAGCGCGATATACAAACAAGTTTGTGCAACAGACATGGTCAAGTGTATGGGCTGATGAAGGATCAGGCGGAGGAATTTCAGCAAACTACAATGATGCTATCTATCCGATTGCGATGACCAATCAGGGAGCTATTCAAGAGCGCTTTGCGATTGTGTTTACAAGTGGCACAACATTTAAATGCGTTGGTGAGTATTCGGGTGAGGTTGGGACAGGAAGTACGAGTATTGATTTCTTTCCACTGAATCCAATCACCAATGCGCCATACTTCACAATTAAAAAAGAAGGATGGGGTTCAGGTTGGGCAAATGGTAACGTGATGCGTTTTAATACAATAGCGTCGAATTTTCCGATTTGGGCGATTCGAACAGTCAAACAATCAGAACCAACAGAACTTACAGATCAGTTTCAAATCATGCTACGTGGTGATATTGATCGTGTGGTTTAAAATTTAAATCAAATATGGCCGCTTATTGCGGTCTTTTTAATGGGTATTCGAAAATGGCAATGAAGCAGACGCAAACAAAAATGTTTGAATTCTCAGATGTTGGTCTGGATTTTTGTGCAGGATCAAAAAACCTTTTTCCTGATCGCTTTAAAAAAATGCTTGCGCTTGGTTATAACACTCAAACCGTTTCAAGTGTTGCTGTGACAGGTAAACAGGTGGTTTTAACGTATGGTGTGAACCATGGTTATGTTGCTGACCGTGTTTTAAAGCTTAATGCGCCAAATTTAAACGGTGAGTATGTTATTGATAGTGCGACAAGTAATACTGTGACACTGACAATTGATAATGCTCCATCAACCGTTTTAGGTGGGTTTACTACATTTATTGCACCCCTCGGGTGGCAGTTGGTTTATGAGCAGTCAAATATTCATGTTTATAAATTTAAGCATATTGATGATACTGATCTATATGCGAGATTTTGCTTTCAAACAGAATTAAATCATCGGAATGCTCTTATTTGCGCCATTGGAAGGGGATTTGTTTTATCAACAGGTGTTATTAACGACTCCAACATTGCTGGTAATCTTGGTAGTGTGATGCTGCCAAATAATGCTGATCCGCAATTAAGATGGGATTTCACAGATACTGCAGATAGCACACCTAATAACTATACATACTCTCAAGGAGCATCTGTTTTTGGTCGTGGAATACTTGTTGGAAGTATCTATCATCTCGTAATAATGGTAAATAGCTACAATGCATCTAGTGTTGATGCTAGAGCGGGCGCAAGGTGCTCATTCTCCATTATACCAACGCACTGTTTTGATTATGAAAACCTAAATTATCCAGTGGTAATTGGGGATAATCAGGGGGTAACATCAAAAACCAAACCATCAACACAGTCTGGAAGTGGTTTTTTGGCCTACTTAGGGAAGTATCGTGTCGCTATAAATATTACTAAAACAACTGGTAGCACACCAGGAGAGTTGCTTTACCCCCAGTCAGATGACTCATTATTGCCCTCAAACATTGATGCATTTGGTGCAACAGCCTCAAGACCAATCCAGCTTTTTGATTATTCGACAAAACAGTTCATTGGGTTTGTCTTTGGTGGGTTACAAACTTTATCAATAGGACCGCTAAATATTCCGGATTTACCCGGCGTGAGCACAAGCCCTATTTCCACCAAGGATGTTGATCTTGGCTCTAATGTCTGTGTGCACGGTCTTGGCCGTCTATGGGTTGCTGTGCCTGTGGAGGAGATAAAAATTGAAAATTAAACTTTTTAGAACCTTTTTCGGTGGATATGTGCCGGATTATGACAAATTAGAAGAAATGAAGTATGTGATATTAAAGATACCGCGCTCGATAATCACGGTCTTAAATGTTAATCAGGGTTTTGGTCAAATCAAAGGCACAACACTAAAGAAAAATGCCATTTTCCCGAATGTTGAAGTCTGTGTATTTAAGCGAACCAATAAACAACTTTTATGGACCACCACTTCAAAATCTGATGGTTCATATGCATTTCGGAATATTGCTGTAGGTCTTGAGTGCTTCATCACAGCATTCGATCCACAGCGCAACTATAACGCGGTTATTGCAGATGGAGTGAAAGCCAAATGAGCACAGTGATTCCATCTTTAGATGCAGGGCTTGCGCAACTAAAGGCACTTGCAGATTTCATAGATCAAGGTAGCAACAATGCTACCTTTGCTTTTTATAGTGGTGCAAAACCTGCAAATACAAGTACAGCAGCAGATGAAACTAAGCGCTTAGTCACAATGACATTACCCAAGCCATCTTTTAAAAAGCTAAATCCTGACAACATCGAGCTTCAACAAACTGATGCAGCTGTTGTTTTAAAAGATGACACCGCAGTCTGGGTAAGACTCTACAGTGGATCTGGTTCGGCAATTGCGGATTTTGTTGTTGGTGACCATATCGCATTAAATAATCCAGTGCTAGTTGCTGGATCAACACTCATGCTGAATTCAGTCATATTGAGACCAGTGATTCAATAACTTAAAAGGGTGTAGATGTGTCTAACTATACGCCAGCAGACTCACATTTTGTAAATCTGAACTTTAAAGATGAGCTTCAAGTTGTCGATGCTCATAATGTTGTACTGAATTTCGGTATCGATGAAATACATACAGCAACTCTTGATGCTGTTATTCACACAGTATTTTTTGCTGAATTAATTGCGGAAAGCTTCAGCTTAAATACACTTGATGCAAATATTCAGACTGGATTTATTACTAAGATATATGCGGTTCAGGGTCAATTATCAAAACTGAACAGCACACTTAGTACAGGCTTTACAGCAGAAATAATAGCTGTACGCATTGATCAGTTTTGTACGCTCGAAGCAACTGTGAGTACGTCATTCAAACCCGATCTGACAGCGCGATTTGATATTAATCATAATTTGGGGGTTTTTTACTTACTAACGGATCAATATCAATTAGCACAGCAAATCACGATGCAAAATGCATTTAAATTTTCAAAACCAATTCTGAATGCACTAGACAGTGCTTTTTTTTACGACAAAGGATTAGTTTTATCAGTAGCAAGTAATCTTAAGTTTGAAAAAGCCAACGCGCTTAATCAATCGATTCAGAAGGTTTATGAGCAAGCAAGTGGACTTGGAATAGGATCTAATTTTGTATGGCAGGATAATGAAAGGATCAGAATTGAGCGATCTTTGATTTTGGAAGAATCTAAAAAGCTAAATATTCAGAGGCAATTTGATTGGGTTGAGTTAGTCAAAAAGCGAAAGCAGTTTACTTACTCGTATGACGTTGCTCAACACTTCGAAAGGACTTATCAATTTGAATGGGATCGAGGTCTTGAATTAATCACTACAAGTCATTTGACTTGGGATGTAGCAAAGCCTATTCACTATCGCAAACACCCAATTCAACCATGGCCAAAGCCTGAAATTCCTGAATATTTTGGAAACAAAGATTTAGAGTTCAATTGTTTATGTGCAGAAGTTGATGCACACAATGTCATCCTGAATTTTGGAGTTGATAACTGCATACCAGGCGTAGCAAATAAAAAATGGTGGTATATCGTGAACAATGTATCGGTTGTAAATACACGAACAGGTGAAGAAATTAAGGTTTACAACGGCTCATACAATACAGATCGAAGTCGATGGTGTTGGTCCTATAGCTTGACTGTTGCCGAACCTGAAATAAGTAAACTAGAAATTGGTGATGTGCTTCAAATCAGCGTGAATGGAAATACTCACTTAATGTTCTATGAAGAACACTCTAAATCTCGCCAATTTGCAGATACAAAATACACGCTCACAGGTCGAAGTCAGTCTGCGTTGCTTGAATCGAAGTACGCGCCTGTACGCTCTTATTTGCAAGAAAATGAACGAACTTCTGTGCAACTTGTGCAAGCTGAACTTGATCGAGTGAATAGTGGAACACTCTTAGACTGGCAACTGCTCGATGAGCTTGGTTGGATTGTTGAGACAGAAAGTTTGAGTTATACGAACCTCGCACCAATCGATGTAATTAAAATGATAGCTGAAGCAGGTGGCGGGTTTATTTATAGTGAAAAAAATAGCAATACGATCTCAATTCGTCCACTTTATAAAAAGACGTATTGGGATACTATGCAGTTTGACGATTATGACAAAATACTGCCTGAAAGCCTTGTATTACAGCACTCTGAAAGTTTTGATGATTTATCAAGCTACAATTCAATTACGCTAACAAACTCTCGAAATGGCAATGTTGGACAAGTGAAAAGGCGAGATACTGCAGGGGATATTCTACTTGAGCCTGTAAGCAATACTCTATTCACTGCTGTCAGTATGGGGGGCTTTGGTAAAGCTCAGTTAGCAAAATCAGGTCGTGTTGAATCACATGATTTCACTTTGCCTATTGAGTCTACATTGGGAGAGTTTACACCGGGAGAAACAGTAGCATTTAATACCGAATGGTGGGGTGTTGTTGATTCAGTGAGTGTTTCATTTACTTATGCTGAAGTTAAACAGCAGATCAAAGTGGAGCGCACAGTGAATGAGTAATGCACTAAAAAGGCTTATGGCTTTAATGCCTAAAACCCCTGAATTTGTTGGAACCATTACTTCTGTGAATCATCCGAATTATAAAGTATTGGTTTCTGATAATTCAGGCTTGGTGATGTGCACGAGTCAGGTTATTTACAAAATAGGAGATAAGGTCTTTATCTCCAATAATGAAATCAAAAGGTCTGCACCGTTGGGTACTGTGGTTCAGATAGAAGTCTAAACTTAATTGATATATATGCACCGAAAGGTGTTTTTTTATTGCCAAAAATAAGGGGGCGTATGTGAATGAGCCAAGTGCATCACTGTGGAAAAAGTTAAATGAGGTCGCTGATAAACTGCAAAAAGTATCTGAGCAGTTGGTGGAAACAAACGCAATTAATAAAGGGTATCACCAGGCACTTGATCAGCAACGGGTGAAAGTGGAGGCACTGGAACAGCAGAATCACAAAGCGCAAGGTGCAATTGCCATGCTGAAGTGGGGGCTTGGCATTGTGTTGGGTGTAGCAATATCGGGTGGTACATGGACCATTAGTTCAATTAATCAACTTAAGCAAGATATGGCAATTATTCAAAGTCATAGAGAGGACAGTAAATGAAATTAATCAATGAAAGTGCATTCAAGCACTTATCCGTAAAGCTCCCAATGTTGGGGGCTTTTTTATTGCTTGTGCTTATTCCCGCATTGCAATGGGCTTTAGATTTTGAATTAGTACCGAAAGAGTATGAGCCAATTATTATTGGTACGGTACTGCCAATTTTAGCCTTAATCGGTCGCAAAATTTATCAGCCACAACTACATCAGATCCAAAGCTTCGCAGCCGTTCCGAATACAGATGACAACTTGACGAATCTTTTTAGTAATTTTCGGAAATTAGCGGGTGGATCTTTATCGCAAGTGCAAGTTGATCAAATTAATCACTTGGTTGCGGGCTTTCAACAAAAAGCAAAGACAGTCAGTAACTCAGGCATGGTTTTAATCTGTGGTTTTGAAGGCTTAAAACTCAAAGCGTATGACGATGGTGTTGGTGTATGGACCATCGGTTTTGGTACCACAATTTATCCCAACGGCATCAAGGTTAAAAAAGGGGATACTTGCACTGAAGCACAAGCCAAAGCGTATATGGCACATGATTTAAAGAAATTTGAATCTGCTGTGAATAGTGCTGTGACTGTTTCGATCAATCAAAATCAGTTTGATGCACTTGTATCGCTTGCTTATAACATCGGTAAAGGAGCTTTTGAGAAATCTACATTGCTCAAAATATTGAATGAATCAGATTATAAGGGTGCATCTGCTCAATTTAATGTATGGAATAAAGGTGGTGGCAAGGTAATGCAGGGTCTTGTGAATCGTCGTGCTGAAGAGCGAAAGTTGTTTGAGAAAGCCCTTTAGAGGGCTATTTCGCATAAGGTGTATTATGTTAATTTTAGAAAAACTGATTAATTATCAATTAAAAATATAGAGAGACATTTATGAATTCATATCTTGGTTCAGGAGCTGGTTTTCCTGCTGGAACTCTTGTAAATACTGATAAGGGTTTAATCAAAATTCATGAAATTAAACTAGGTGATATGGTTTTATCTCGTCCTGAATGGGGTGGGAAAAATGCGCCGACTGAATATAAACGAGTAACGAGAGCTTTTTGTTCAGGGGAGGATTTAATATATCGGTTACTGTATGTTGATCATGATGTAGAATACAGTGATGGTGAAAGACTTAAAGTGAAGACATTATTCGTTTCTGAAAATCATCCTATATGGGTTGAAAGTAGGAAAGAGTGGGTTCCAGTATGCAACATTGATGACTATGAAAGTACTCTTTCTTCTTTCGATTCAAAAAAAGAATTTTCAGTCGTATCTGTTTATCCGGTCCTTAAAGTGGAGAAACACTTAATTCAAATTAATAAAAATGCATTATTTGATTTAAGTAAAGTTGGGTTCTGTTCTCGTAATGAAATGTGGCCAGATTTAGATATGGTAATTGTGGACTCAGCTACAGGCTTAAAAGTGGGTAGTTATGATATCGATAGTTCATATGATGCCAGACATGATTATAATACCTTATCAATAGAGGAAACTGAGTATCTATGGAATTTCCGGGGAGGAGTTGCAACACTAAGTACTCAGGTATTTAATTTGGAAGTTGAAGAATATCATACCTATTTTGTGGGCGAGGATGGTATTTGGGTTCACAATAATAATGAATGTTCTGGACATGAGGCTGTACCTGGTAAGTATGATAATTCTCAAACTAAATTAACACTGACTGAGAAAGATGATTTGGTTTTACAGTGGGCAAAATCTGGTTCTGTCGCATTAAGGTGAACTTGGGCTACTATTAAAATTTATAAATATAATATACAAATACTTAAATAACTTCCTCCATTTAACATAATGCACTTATGCGAAATCAAGAATTTGACCCTGTGGTATTAATATTTATAATTTTTATAATTTCAAAACCTAGATATTAATCTAGGCTTTTTTAGTCCGTGTAACGCCAATTATGTTAAATGGAAGAATTAAATCCATCCGCCTGTAATGAAATCTCCTGAATCATATCCAACAGAATACCCAATCTTGCTCTCTGGATAAGCGGTTTTATAATGATTGATTGACGCTTGTGCTAGCTTAAGTGCATAAGCTAAGAACAAAGGATATTCAGCATAATTATCTAGTTCAGTTTCATCTGCTAATTCTTCAATAGATCGTAAAATTTTAGAGCTAAAAGCTCCTTGCTCAGGGTAATATGTTTTGGCTTCAGACATCCAATCTAGATTATCTTCTTCTGCAATATATTGATCTGATACTGCAAAATATAGATAACCATTATCAGAAAGACCAAACCAAAACCCTTGCTCAATAAAGGGAGAAGTTTCTTTTTTTAAAGTGTCAATTATATGGGCTGTTAAACTTTTAACTTCAGTTGTGTAATCTAATTCTTTGAATAGATCCCAACTTTTGTTTGGCTGCATTTCATAGCAATGATTAATGATCCTAGTCATGAAATTATCAATATCTGGATCATTTTTATGAAGATCAATTTCTTTAAAGATTTTTACAAAGTCAAATGACATAAATAGCCTACATTTCCTAAGATTTTAATAAGTAAGATACTTTTAGATTTTCTAAAATTAACATAATACACCTTGTGCGAAATACTTGAACTTTATCTATAAGCATCAATATTTTATATGAAACCATGATAGGGTTCAGCGCACTATCATGGTTTCTTTGTAAGGCATGTCAGCTTATCAAGCCACTTTGTATATGCTTCAGTCTGCTGCGGTATGTACTCATAATAATCATATGTGCCTTGTTCACCAGGCATTACATGACCGATCATCAATTCTGCAACATCTCGTGAAGTGAATGCACTAAAATTTGTCCTAGCTGTTCTTCGAAGGTCGTGTAGAGTCCAATGCTTCATATGATAATCGTGATGTCTGCGTAATCTTTCCATAACATTCGCTGGCAGGGCAATAGAGGCTCCATTACCCATAGGTGTATCAGCATTATCATTTGTCAGAAAGTATTCACTATTATTGTGTTCCATTGCTTCAATAATTAAATCCTCCATTTCGGGGAGAATCGGACGAATTATTTCACGCCCAGTCTTTTTACCAACTTTATTGTTTTCAACAGGAACAATCCAAACTTTCTTTTTAAGGTCAAAATCTTGCTTCTTGGCTTTTCGTAGCTCTCCATTTCGACAGCCGAACATTAAACAAAGTTTTAAAAATATTTTATTTTTTGGCAATATTTTTGATTCATCAATGGCCATCAAAACCATTGTTATCTCTTCATCATCTAATATTCGAGTAACTCTATTCTTTTCAATTCCTAAATCCTCTTTGGCGTAAATATCAGACAAAGCATTAACTATAAGTAACTCTCGCTTCTTAGCCCACTTCAAAACTTGTTTAGCATTGGTGAGTATACGCTCAGCAATAGAGGGTTTTTCTTCTGCTAATTCTTCTAATACGGCAAGCCATTGCTGTAGGGTGATCCGATCAATTGGTAAATCACCAATTTTAGGAAAAACATGCAATTCAAATGAAGTTCTTATATCTGCAGCAGATGATTTCTTTTTTACACAATAGCTTTCATACCAATCATCAAAGACCTCTTTTAATGTAAAGGCATTAATATATTTTTGTTGCTGTACTCTAATTTCTATTTTGGGGTTTTGTCCTTTATCTAGCAGTGAACGCATTTCATTGGCTTTGATTCTGGCATCTTTTAGCGATAGGTGAGGGTATGTACCTAAATCTAATCTCTCAGCCTTTCCTGCAAACCGGTAACGTAATTGAAAAACAATTTTGCCCTTAGGTGAAATACGAACACTCATAGAGTCCCGATCTGCAACCTCTTCAGTTTTATCTCGGACTTTACCATTATTATTTTTTAGCCACGCATCAGTGAGAGACATATAGTACCTGTGTACATAATTTTAAAGATCAAACAAAAGCCACGGATATGTACACAAGTGTGTACAAAATCAACGTGGCTTATTGTGTCTTAATATGTCTTGGTGTGTCTATATTAAAAGCAGTTAAAGTTAAGATAATAAAGGATTATATGGCTAATCATGTCTTAACTTGTCGTAGAGTGTCACAATAGCACCAATCCTTTTGAACGATTAATGCCATAGTTGTTCCATAAGAGCTTTGACCCTGATGTCATCATCGAGGGTCAGTTACACAAAAGGTAAAGGTGAAGTATTATTTTGCTTCAAGCCAAGCTGACAGATCAGCCATCACAGGAGCAAACTTCTCGTTAAGTGGCGCGCCACCTTGTGCTAGATCAGGTTTACCACCACCTTTACCACCAAGCTCAGAGGCTAAGTGTTTGATGATGTCACCTGCTTTTAGAGTCGCTGTAAAGTCTTTTGCAACTGATGCGATTAAGCTGACTTTGTCATCTTCCACACCTGCAAGGACAATGACAGCATTGTCTAATTTTGATTTTACACCGTCATGTAGATTACGAAGTGACTTCGCATCCATGTTTTGTACGGTTGTAATTAATGTTGTACGTCCTGCAATTTGTTGAACTTGGTTCAATAATTCAGCTGCTTGGAAGCTCGCCAATTTTTGATTGAGTTGCTCAATTTGTTTTTGCAAGCTTGATGCAGTTGCAGATAAAGCTTCAACTTTCTCTACAGTTTGATCTTTTTGTGCTTTCAATAGTTCATTGATACTATGAATATCACGATCAGCTTTTTGTACAGTTTCAATCGCTTTCGTACCTGTCACAGCTTCAATACGACGTACACCCGCAGCTACGCCACCTTCAGATGTAATTTTGAATAGACCAATATCACCAGTACGTTTTACGTGAATACCACCACAAAGCTCGATTGAGAAGTTTTTCTCGTCTTGTGTTGTACCCATAGACAGTACACGAACTTCATCGCCATACTTTTCACCGAACAACATCATTGCACCTTTTGCTTTCGCGGCATCGATGTCTAAAATTTCAGTTGAAACTGCTGTATTGGCAATAACTTCACGGTTAACAATACGTTCAATTTCTTGCAATTGTTCAAATGACACAGGTTGGTCATTGGCAAAGTCGAAACGTAAAATTTCTGAAGCAACCAAAGAACCTTTTTGCTGAACATGTTCACCAAGCACTTGACGTAGTGCTGCATGCAATAAATGTGTTGCAGAGTGGTTACGTGCAGTTGCAGCTCGAAGATCAGCTTTAACAATTGCTTCAACAGATTGAGTTGCTTTTAGGCTACCAACAGTTACGATCCCTTGGTGCACAAAAGCACCACCAGATTTTTTGGTATCTTGAACTTCAAAAATACCCGTATCATTTTTAAATAGACCTGTGTCACCGACTTGACCACCGCTTTCTGCATAGAAAGGGGTTTGGTTCAGTACAATAAGCGCTTCGTCACCTTCAACTACTTCATCAACTTGCTCACCATCTTTGTAAATGGCAATAATTTGACCTTGACCTTGAGTTGCATCATAGCCATCAAATTGAGTTTCGCCTTCAACTTTAACAATGGCGTTATAGTCGACTGCGAATTTACCCGCATCACGTGCACGTTGACGTTGAGCTGCCATTTCAACTTCAAAGCCAGCTTCATCGATCGTTAAATCACGTTCACGAGCAATATCGGCAGTTAAATCAGCAGGGAAGCCGTAAGTGTCGTAAAGTTTAAAAACAACTTCACCTGGAATCACTTTTTCTTTTAGATTTGCCAATTCACCTTCAAGCAATTTCAAACCTTGTTCTAAAGTTTTTGCAAATTGTTCTTCTTCTTTCAGTAATTGTGCTTCGATACGTACTTTTTGTGCTTCAAGTTCAGGATAAGCTTGACCCATTACAGCAATTAAAGGCTGTAACATTTTATGGAAGAATGAGCCTGTAGCGCCGAGTTTATTGCCGTGACGTACTGCACGACGAATAATACGACGCAACACATAACCACGACCTTCATTTGAAGGATTCACGCCATCTGCAATTAAGAAACAGCAAGAACGCGCATGATCGGCTACGACTTTTAGAGATGCAGGATATTGTACAGGTGTGTTTTTCTCAGTAGCTTCAGCTTCAAGTGCAGTCGTATCTAAACCAATGATTTCTGCTGCTGATTTCAATAAGTCTTGGAATAGATCGATTTCATAGTTTGAATTTACATGTTGTAAAACTGCAGAAATACGCTCCAAGCCCATACCTGTATCAACCGATGGTGCAGGAAGTGCGTGAAGTACGCCGTCTGCTGTACGGTTGAATTGCATGAAGACGTTGTTCCAGATTTCAATGAAACGATCGCCATCTTCTTCAGGTGTGCCTGGTAAGCCACCCCAAATATGATCGCCATGGTCAAAGAAAATTTCAGAACAAGGACCACAAGGACCTGTATCACCCATTGCCCAGAAGTTATCTGAAGCGTATTGACCGCCTTTATTATCACCAATACGAATTATACGGTCGGCATCTAGCCCAATTTCTTTGTTCCAAATATCAAAGGCTTCGTCATCGGTATGGTAAACAGTGGCATATAGTTTATCTTTAGGAAGTGCTAACCATTGTTCGCCAGTGAGGAAATCCCAAGCAAATTTGATCGCATCACGCTTGAAATAATCACCAAATGAAAAGTTACCCAACATTTCAAAGAATGTATGGTGACGTGCTGTGTAACCGACATTGTCTAAGTCGTTATGTTTTCCGCCTGCACGAACACATTTTTGTGAACTTGTTGCACGAACATAGTCACGCTTTTCAAGACCTAAGAAACAGTCTTTAAACTGATTCATACCGGCATTGGTGAAAAGCAGAGTAGGGTCATTGGCAGGTACTAGTGAACTTGACGCGACACGTGTATGTCCTTGCGATTCAAAGTAGCGCAAAAATGCTTCACGTATTTCAGCAGTTGTCATAAAACGAGTACTCACAACCAAGTCACTCCTTAATTTTTCATATTGGCTAAAAATGCACAGGGCAAGTCTGATTTGTATGCTTATTCTGTACACGGGCTTAATTTTTTAAAACGCCAAAGTATAACGGAAAAACACAGTTGTACCAATGATTTTCAAGTGAATCGCAGGTTTTTCTCTGTAAAAGCGAAGGGGGGAAATTTAGAGGGTATCACTTTATAAAAAATTAGATTTATGGGGAATATACAGTGTGTCATTAACGTTCATAAAGTACGGTCGTGTGCTTTTTATTGCTTTTTTACACGTTCTTTACATGTTTTAAGGGGGGAACCATGTAAGGCTTTATTTTCTTTTATGTTGATGCCCTGTAAACCATAACGGATTCTGTACTTGTAGAGCCTATTGGATTAGATCGTGCAGGTACCATGCTTGCTAAAATGATGTTAATTGATATGCATGGTGCGTTTTCGGGTCAGGTTTTATCAAATATTAATATTAAAGGTTTAGCTTCCGAAAGTTATGCGAACATAGTACTCAATCGTAATCAGGCTGTCGGTGAAGTTAATTACGCTATTTTAAATGCGAATGATGGTTCTGTAGCGTATGGTCATCCATTTGGTGTAACTGGAGAGCGTGTCATTAGTCGAAGATTGTACGAGCTTCAACAACAGCATATGCCACTGGTGGTACTGGCGTGGCAATGGTTTTAGAGGTAGATCAAATTTTTTAATTGAATTTAAATTTGTGAATGAAAATATAACTAAGAATGAATGCTTCTATTTTAATTTTATTCCTTATCTTTATGTGAAATAGAGTTTTGGATGGTGATGAGTTTTAATTTTTGGCTATGCTGAGAAGTCATTTTGTCAGCATTAAAAAGAGACTGTTTCTAATATCGATAGTGTTGTCATTATTGAATATGGAGCAGTTCTAATTGAAATGCTGAATTATTTATTTGATTGATGTGTAAATTATCACAGTAATTTGTTCAAATCCTATAACATATAGCCTTGAACGGCTTGTGCTGTAAAAGGGAACTCAGATGCAACGTGTGGCAATTAATGGTTTTGGGCGAATCGGACGGAATGTCCTGCGTGCGTGGTTTGAAAATCCAAAACCGTTCCATTTTGAAATTGTTGCAATAAATGATGTTGCAGATGTAGAAACTTTAGTTCACTTGTTTAAATATGACACCACGCATGGACGTTTTGATGGTGTCGTTAATATTTTACAAGAAGGTGAAGATATCTTTTTATGTATTGATGCCCGTCAGTGCAAATTGAAAGTTCAAGTTTTACAGCAAGCTGATCCTGAACAACTACCATGGCAAATGCTCAATATTGACTTGGTTCTAGAATGTAGTGGTTTATTTCGCTCACGTGCTGCGGCAACGCGCCATATTACTGCGGGTGCAAAGCGGGTCATTATTGGGGCTGCACCTTTTGATACTGTAGATGCAGCGATTGTGTATGGTGTGAATCACCATGATGTGAAGCCAACGGATCAGATTATTTCAGGCGTTTCTTGTACTACACAGGCTTTAGTGCCATTGGTTAAAATTATTGATGATGCCTTTGGTATAGATACAGCTATGATGACGGAGATTCATGCAGTTACGGCAGATCAGTGCGTACTTGATCACGCACACCGTGATTTACGTCGAGCGCGTGCAGCAGGGCATAACATTATTCCAACAACGTCATCGGCTTTGGGGGCTTTAAAGCAAGTCATGCCAAAGATGGAGGATCGCATCGATGGTTATTCAATTCGTGTGCCGACCATCAATGTTGCAGCAATTGATTTAACCTTTATTGCACAGTCAGCTATTAGTACTCAAGCCATTAATGACAAAATGATTGCAGCAGCCCAATATGACTATGCTGAAATAATGTCGGTGACCAATGAATATTTGGTGTCGAGCGATTTTAATCATTCACCTTATTCGTTGGTGGTCGATTTGACCCAAACAATGGTGGTAGGTCGTCAAGCAAAAGTTTATGCTTGGTATGACAATGAATGGGGTTATGCAAATCGGTTACTTGATTTGTCAGAATCCTTTTATTTTTCATAAAAATAATAGATCGAAAGCTTAAGTTGAAAGCATTAAAATTTTTAAGGGGGATGAGTAGATGAATTCAATCTTACTGGGGATGTTGTTACTGTATTTAGCAATTGCGTTATTGGTTTGGCAACTGACGAAAATTAAAAAAGACTTCATTGCATCACAAATAGAAGTGAGTGATTTAAAAAATAGGGTCAAAGCACAAGAAGATCATCTCAAAGCGACTTTGAATATTATGCAAGATTTGGCAAAAAAAATGCAGGTTCAACAAGAAGCAATGGATGTGAACATAGCACGCTTAACTCAAGTGGAAATTCAGAATGCTGAACTTGTTGGTGTTTTGACACGATCTATTCAACATGCGGTTGATGTTAAAAATGGTGTGAGTGATAAATAAAACTATATCAAATGAAGCTCGGTTTTATCTGATTGGAATTAAAATCAATGATATAAAAATGTCTACAGGCATAAATGAAAGCATTGGATTAATTTCAAATGAAATAGAAAGTATAGGTCAATGACTATACTTTCTATTTTAATAGATTAGCCTTCTTCTCGGTTTAGAAAGCCTTCTTTAATTTTTTCTGGCATTTCAGCATGCCACCATGCATAGATAGAGGTCTTGATTTCTTCATCTTCATCAGGATCATTAAAAGGTTCATCATCTTCACGAACTAACTCGTCATCTTCAAATTTGAACCAAAACTCCCAAGGATCATCATCACCGCAGCCCCATGCTTGAGCATGTATCTCGGGTACAAGTGCTTTTAAAAAAAGTAGAATGGCTTCAATAAACTCATCACCTGCTGAACCGTGAACAAAATGAGCAACAGAATAGCCTGCAGTCGAGTGTATGGATTCAGGTCCTAAATCAAAGTCGATCTGATCAACAATATCGGTGATATCTTCAGCAAGTGCTTGCCCATCCTCAGGGTTGAGTTCAACGGCAAATGAGATAAATTTTTCTCGATCCCCTCTGTGTTCTTTAAATAAACGGTCTAGCTTGACCATTATATTGATATCGGCATGTTTATAGTAAACATTGCTATGTAGTTCCATGAATTTCCCCAATACTATTCATTTGTATTTTGTTGATTGTTTGACAGTGTGCTTTACTTTTACTTCGTTGGTTACTTTTGTTTCATGAGGATGATGTTTTATCCTGTGTGGATGGAAGAAGTATATTTATAATTGAGTTACTGACCAATTCATTATCTCTGTTATTTGTGGTTTTTTAAGTTTAAAAATGAATAACATGAGCGATGCAATGGCAATACTTATGTACTCATGTGAACGATGTCGTTTTCAATATAAGCAGAAAGCGTGTTTTTATAAAAAAGTCTAATGCACAGCTTTAACTATCGTGCTAAAATAAGAGAAATCGGGTGCGTTCCCGATTTTTTTATGCGGATTCGTTCCGCGCAGACAGGATTTAGGTCTACAACATGCCCATTTCAGAGACATGGTTATTACCTGATGGTGTAGCTGATGTATTACCAGAGCAGGCGCAAATTATTGAAAATTTGCGTCGTAAAGCATTAGATTTCCTTGCGACTCGAGGTTATCAATTGGTGTATACGCCGTTCATTGAATACATCGAATCTCTTTCTTCTCTTTCAGAATCGAATCAAGATTTAGACTTAGCCACTTTTAAAGTAATCGATCAACTTTCAGGTCGTTTATTGGGTGTGCGTGCCGATATGACACCACAAGTGGCACGTATTGATGCACATGTACATCAAGTACAAGGTGTTGCTCGTTACTGCTATGCAGGAACAGTACTTCATACTAAACCACAAGGCTTTAATACCACACGTGCGCCATTACAATTGGGTGCAGAGTTATTTGGTTCAGACAGTTTAGATGCCGATGTTGAAATGATTGATGTCATGCTGAATCTGATTAAAACAGCAGGTTTAGTTGATGGTGTCCATCTTGATTTAGGGCATGTTGGTTTATTCCGTAGTTTGGTTAAGCATGCAGGTTTAACAAAAGTAACAGAGAACCATCTTTCTGATTTATATCAACGTAAAGCTTTGCCTGAGTTGGCTGAGTTTACGCAAAATCTAAATTTTGGTGCAGATTTTTATGTGTTGGGTCGCTATGCAAGTGACTTAGATGCATTACAAGCCAATTTAAGTGCTGAACTTTTTGAAGGTGCTGCATTTAAAAATGCATTTGATGTTTTGGTTGCGACCAAAGCCGAAATTCAAGCACGTTGGCCTGAGTTACATATTGGTATCGATGTGGTTGAGCTGCGTTCATATCATTATCATACGGGTTTAATGTATGCCGTTTATGCACCAAACCGTGCAGAACCACTCGCAAAAGGTGGGCGTTATGACGGTATTGGTGAACACTTTGGACGTGCGCGTCCTGCAACAGGTTTCTCGTGTGATTTGTATGTTCTAAGTTCAGGACAACATCAACACATTGAGCAAGTGGTTGCGCCCAAAGGTACAGATAAAGCAATGCTTGAAGCGATTGCCTCTGTACGCCAACAGGGTTTAAGTGTAATTCAATTGTTAGGTAATGATGATTTAAGCTCTGTACCGAATGCAACACATCAGTTGGTGTTTGTTGCTGGTGAGTGGAAAGTCGAACAAATTTAATCGTTAGGCATCAATAGTCATGTCATTGATGCCTGATTTTCAATTTTAACAGCATGATGTAATGAGGCTATTATGGGCAAAAGTGTTGTGGTACTCGGTACTCAATGGGGCGACGAAGGTAAAGGTAAAATCGTTGACCTGCTCACAGATCAAGCAACTGCGGTTGTACGTTATCAAGGCGGACACAATGCAGGTCATACCCTCGTAGTGGGTGGGAAGAAGACAGTTCTTCACCTTATTCCATCTGGTATTTTGCGTGAAAATGTACTGTGCTTAATTGGTAATGGTGTTGTACTTTCACCTGCAGCATTGATCGAAGAAATGGATATTCTTGAGAAAGAAGGCGTACCTGTAAAAGAGCGTCTACGTATTTCTCCAAACTGCCCATTAATTCTTCCAAACCATATCGCACTTGATCAAGCACGTGAGAAAAAACGTGGTAATGCGAAAATTGGTACAACAGGTCGTGGTATTGGCCCTGCTTACGAAGACAAAGTTGCGCGCCGTGCAATTCGTGTTGCTGACTTAGTTCGTGGTGGTGCTCATCTTAAAGCTCAACTTGAAGAGCTTCTTGAATACCATAACTTCCAATTGACTCAATTCTACGGTGTAGAAGCGGTTCAGCTTGAAGAAGTACTTGCACTGTGTGATCAATGGCGTGAAGTGGTTGCACCATTAGTAATTGATGTAACAACAGAATTGCATAACTACCGTAAAAACGGTGAAAACATCATGTTTGAAGGTGCACAAGGTTCACTCCTTGATGTTGACCATGGTACATATCCGTATGTAACATCTTCAAACACGACTGCGGGTGGCGTAAGCTCAGGTTCTGGTCTTGGTCCATTGCACCTTGACTATGTATTGGGTATTACTAAAGCGTACACAACACGTGTAGGTGCAGGTCCATTCCCAACTGAACTTGTTTATGATGCTGCAAATGATGTCGGTGATGCGATCGGTAAACATCTTGGAACAAAAGGTTCTGAGTTTGGTGCTTCTACGGGTCGTCAACGTCGTTGCGGTTGGTTTGATGCTGAAATTTTACGTCGTTCTGTAGATGTAAACTCGCTTTCAGGTATTTGCTTAACTAAACTTGATGTTCTTGATGGTTTGGAAGAAGTAAAAATCTGTATCGGTTACGAAGCAGCAGATTCAGGTTGTGTCGGTTCTTCTGATGCGCTTGCATTTGAAACTTTAAAACCAATCTACGAAACTATGCCAGGTTGGTCTGAGTCTACTTTTGGTGCGAAATCAATGGATCAGTTGCCACAAGCGGCAATTAACTATGTGAAACGCCTTGAGCAGTTAATTGAATGCCCAATCGACATCGTTTCAACTGGTCCTGACCGTGAAGAAACAATTGTGATGCGTCATCCATTCGATGCTTAAGCCATTGATTTGATGAATTGAAGAACCCCGATTGATTCGGGGTTTTTTATGCCAAATCAAAAGCCATCATCAAACGATAAAAAGATCTGATTCAGGACTAAAGTTGCATTTGCTCATTGCTGTAGATTTGTAATATAAGATATAGGATTTTATGCAGATCAATACTGCATCATACAAAGGTGAATTGGGAATGCCAAATGCATAAAAATATTTCAGGAACGATGTTTTACTCTTTATTATTTGCAATGGGTGGTGCACCGACAATTGCCATGATGATGATTACCACGCAGACCAATGATCCTGCCATTATCAATAGTGCATTGATTGGGCTGAGTGTCATTATTGCGTGTATTTTGGTTCCTGTGATCCTCATTCAAAATTCAGTTTTATTTTTTAAACGTAAAGATCCTGTTTGGGAAGAAAAAATTCAGCCACTTTGTCATGTATATTTGGGCTTAAATATTTTGTGTTTGGTCTATTGGTTGTGTATTCAGTTTTTATAAATCAGATTAATTACACAATTAATATGAATAATTAGAAATATATGATTCAAACATGTAACAGGATTTCTTATAATGCGTGGTAATTTAGGATTAAACTTGAGTAATTGGAGACTATTATAATGAAAAATAACTTGATGTTAGGTATGTGTGCTGTAGCAGTAATGGCGCTATCGGGTTGTACGACTATTGCAGAAATGAGCGGGGCTGATTCAGCAACATTGAACTATAATGCAACACAAGGTTTTAATAAAACTGTGACAGATGCGCGTTCAAAAAATGTATTAGATACATCATCTGCAACATATAAAAAAATTAATAATGCGTTTGTTCGCTTAAAACCCTATGCAGATCAGTTAAATCAAACGGGTCAAAAATTTGATTGGCAGTTGGCAGTTCTAAAGTCTGATCAAGTCAATGCTTATGTTGCACCTGGTGGTAAAGTGGTGTTTTATACAGGTATTGTGAATAAATTAAACTTGAGTGAATCTGAGGTGGCTGCTGTAATGGGGCATGAAATGGTTCATGCCTTAGAAGAACACTCGAAACAGAAAGTGGGTGCGCAGGCATTGACTAATCTGGCTGTCGGAATTGGTAAATCTTATGCGGGTAGTCAGCTTGGTGAATTTGGTAATGCTGCAATTGATCTGGGGAGCCAAGTCGGCGTCGGTTTACCATATTCACGTAATTTGGAAAGCCGTGCCGATCAAGGTGGCTTAATGTTGATGGCAAAAGCAGGCTATGATCCTCAAGCTGCAATTACGCTGTGGGAAAAAATGGCGAAGCAAGGTGGTGCACAAGGTTCAGCGTTATTGTCTACTCACCCGACAGATAGCCAACGTATTAATGCAATGAAGAAAAATTTAGCTGCGGCACAAGCGGTTTATAACGCACGTAAATAAGTTATTAATCTTGTTTATTCAAAAGGATGCCACGGCATCCTTTTGTTATTTTTATCATATTAAAATGATCGCATTATGCAAACTTTAAGATGATGCAGGTTTAGATTACTTTTAAGGGGCAGGATTGGGCTGTTGACGGTGAATAGCTTCAATACCTTGTAAAACCTCTTCGGATAAATCGACATCAAAGGCTTGAATATTTTCTTTGAGCTGTTGCATAGTGGTTGCACCAATAATTGTACTCGTAACGAAGAATTGATGGTTAATAAAGGCTAATGCAAGTTGCGTTAGTGATAGACCATGCTTTTCAGCGAGTAAAGCATATTGTTCAGTAGCCCAATCGCTTTGTGGGTTGCTATAACGGGTAAAGCGTGAAAACTTGGTAATACGACCTGCTTTGGGACGCGCGCCGTGACGATATTTTCCTGTTAAATAACCAAATGCAAGGGGGGAATACGCAAGTAGCCCAATGCCTTCATGATGAGCAATTTCAGACATACCAATTTCATAAGTACGGTTGAGCAGGCTATACGGATTTTGCACGCTGACAATTTTTTCTAAGCCCAGTTCTTTTGAAAGTTGAAGGAATTTCATGGTTCCCCATGGCGTTTCATTGGATAAGCCAATATGACGGATCCGTCCTTTTTTAACTTCCGCAGAGAGTGCTTCTAAGGTTTCGACCAAAGGTGTCATATTGTGGTTAAAATGTGCTTGCTCATTATTATAGCCTAGCGTGCCAAAGAAGTTAGTTGGACGTTGTGGCCAATGCAGTTGATAGAGGTCGATATAATCGGTCTGTAAACGTTTGAGAGAGCCATCTAATGCAGATTGAATCTCTGAAGCAATGAAGCGAGTTTGACCATCACGAATATGGCTTCCACCTTGTGAAGGTCCTGCAATTTTAGAAGCAAGAAATAGTTTGTCGCGTTGCCCGTGTTTTGCAATCCAATTCCCAATGATTTGCTCAGTTGAACCTTGCGTTTCAGGCTTAGGAGGGACGGGATACATTTCGGCAGTATCCCAAAAATATAAACCTTGATCTAAAGCATAATTCAGTTGTTCAAAAGCTTCTTGTTGATTGTTTTGTTCACCAAAGGTCATTGTGCCAAGGCAAATTTCAGGGACTTGAATGCCCGATTGTCCTAATGCTTTAAACTTCATTTCTGTTCCATAAATGATGATGCGACTTTAAACAACATAGGGAGTATCAAAATAAAGTTCAAGAGAAAAACCGTGTTCATTACAAGAAGGGGCTGAATGGTTTGAAAAAATTATAAAAAAAAAGCAAATCCGAAGATTTGCTTTTACTGAATACAGAAGAAAATCATTCTTCTTCAGCATCACCTTCGGAGAAAGTTGATTCTTCAAGGGATACATCAAAAATAAGGATGGCTTTACCATCAGTTTCGATCATGCCTTGCTCTTCAAGCGTTTTTAAAACACGGCCAACCATTTCACGTGAACAACCGACAATACGACCAATCTCTTGACGAGTGATACGGATTTGACGGCCATTAGGTAAAATCATTGCTTCAGGTTGAGAAGAAAGATCAATTAAGCAGCGTGCAATACGACCTGAGACATCAATAAATGCAAGGTCAGTCACTTTACGAGTTGTATTTTTTAAACGACGAACAAGCTGAGCAAAAACAGCGTAGCTTAAGTCAGGGTGTTGTGTGCTGATTTCATTGAAATTTTCATAAGAAATTTCTGCAATTTCACACACATCACGGGTTCTTACTTCCGCGGTACGATGTGCATTTTGCTCAAAAAGACCCATTTCACCAAAGAAATCTCCAGGGTTTAAGTAAGCAACAACAATTTCACGATCATCATCTTCACGTAAAATAATTGAAACAGACCCTTTTAGAATCAAATACAAAGATTTTGATTCTGAACCAGCATCAATGATTGTTGAACGCTTAGGAAAGCGATTGATGTGAGCTCGTTTAAGTAATGCTTTGACTGACTCAGGTAGTTGACCAGGTGACAAAGCATCTGTACTAAGTTGTGCAAAATTTGATGACATGCTTAAAAATTCCGAATAGGATAATAACTAGATCTGCTGATCTAAGTTGAACTCGTCACATAGACGCAGAAGAGATGAAATTCCGTATCAACTCATTTTATGCTAGTGTACAGGTATCCTGTAAATTTATAGCTTTTTTAAGGTAGTTGCAATGCACACGAGCGTACATTGGTTAGAGAATGTTGCTTTCGAAGCAAAATCGGAAAGCGGTCACCAAGTTGTTATGGATGGATCAGCGGAATATGGTGGTGAAAACCGTGGTCCACGTCCCATGGAGTTAATATTAATGGGACTTGGTGGTTGTGCATCCTTTGATATTGTGACCATTTTGAAGAAATCTCGTCAAGATGTGACTGATGTAGTCTGTCAACTTAAGGCTGATCGTGCAGATACAATTCCAGCGGTTTTTACTAAAATTCATTTACATTTTGTGGTGACTGGTAAAAATATTAAGGAAAAACAAGTATATAAAGCAGTTGAGTTGTCTGCTGAAAAATATTGTTCAGCAAGTAAAATGTTATCAGATGGTGGTGTTGTGATTACACATGATTTTGAAATCATTGAAATAGCTCAATAGTTATACGATTTTTATGAGTAAAAGTGAATCAAATGATTAGCTTTTATTCATAACTTTTTAAAAAATATGAAATTTTAAAAAATACGCATAAATTATTACAAAATGTTTCTATATTGTTTTTTTTACATAATAAGTTTTTTTATTTAAATAAACTTAATGTTTAATTGATACTTTATGCAACTCTATCGAGCCAAAAATAACTGTGGATCGACACGTGCATTGTTTAAACTCATCCCCCAATGTAAATGAGGGCCTGTGACTCGACCTGTTTTACCGACCAATCCGAGTACTTCGCCTTGTTGTAACTTTTGACCTTTTTGTACATCAATTTTACTTAAATGACAAAACATACTGATCAGTCCTTGTCCGTGATCAATAAGTACCGTATTTCCATTAAAAAAATAATTGCCTATAGCAACGACTGTACCATTTGCGGGTGCAAAGACTTTTTGTCCAACAGGTGCAGGAATATCAAGTCCTGAATGTGGAGCACGTTCTTCGCCATTAAAAAAGCGTTTTCGTCCAAATGAATTGCTAAATTTCCCAGCAGTAGGACGAATAAATGTTGGAAATTCTTTCCATTGTTGTGGTGTGAAAGATGTATAAATCGCATTTTGTTCTTTGGCTTCTACAGCATAGCGGTCGAGTTGTTCTTGTTGTGGGTTTACATAATCCTGATTTTTTACACTTAACCGCTGTTCGGCATATTTATACGGCTTCACCTCAATATTAATTGGGCCATTTGAGCTTTGTAATTGTAATGTTCCTAAGGGTGCTGAAAGTGGGATACCAAATACAATTTGATTCATTGAATTGATGCTTTCAACGACTAATACTGGTTTATTTTCATAGGTAATGTTAGTGACAGTTTTAGCAATAGGAATTACTGCAATACCGCCAGCACGGCGTGAGTCTTGGGGTAGAGCAAAAGTTTGTGTCGTCGCAATAAGACCACAAATCATCAATATTTTTTTGATAGAGAACATAAAGTGTAAATATCTAGGCTAGTTTTGGAAAGTATCACGCTTTTATAGAGATTTGCTCAAGCGTAGCTTTGTTAAATTGTGCTTGTTGTTTTAAATAGCCTAAGTAAATTTATCATTAATTATGCCTATTTATTGTGTAGCGGGAGCATGCTTAATAACTTAGTTATTAGTGACTTATTTAAGCTCACATAAAAATAATTGCCATGCTTCACTCAATTGAGCTTCATCCAATGCCATTTTAAGTTGAGCTGACATAAAAATTGACTGATCCAATTCTGGGTCTTGCCACAGGTCTACATCACATGTAAGGGCTTCTTGAGTGATTGCGATTGCATGATTTGCGTAGTCAGCATGGTATAAATCAAAAAGTTGATAACCTTTATGTTTAGTGTTTCTATACTTATGCAGTTCTTCCGTACAGTATTCAGGACGTAAATAGCTCCGTAGTTCAGCGATATTGAAAAAATAATAAGTTTGATCATTTACGGACTCATTGAGCTGAATATCAAAAAAAGATAAAGGGTAGAGTGCACTTTCACCTAAACGAAACTTTTTTAAGATATTGGCGCACGGCTCAGTGAGAATAACAAAGCCATCTTGGGTACGAAAAAAACTGGGTAAATTAACTGTTTTACTAAAGCCGTGAGCATATAAAATAGTCGGAATATTTACTAAATTCAGTTTTTCAGCTTTATGGTATCGTTTGATTATTTCGATACTTTTTTGAGTCATTTTATTTTTTTCTTCTTTTTGTTCTGTAGTTGCATTTACTTTGTTAAGTTTATAAAACGCTGGGAAATCAAATAATTCAGGGAAAGTTAATTCAAATACCCGATAGTTTTCATCAAACATAATAGTTGTTGTCCATACTTGATTAGACATTTTTTTCTTCCAGTTTGAGTGCAGTGCGTGTTGCAATATTAGCATTAAGCCTATTTTTTATAAGATTTAAATTCTAATTCTGCGACAAGAAATATCGTTAAAAAGCTAGATTTGAAATTTACCCATGTTTTATAAAAGACAAAACTTATTATCCTATGAATAAAAAATCACATGCTTAACAAATTAAACATGTGATTGATTTGCAATGTAGACTTTATTTTCAAATAGAGTCTGAATTAAGCCTTAATTGGTTTTGCACGGCGTAATTGATGCAATACTGAAACCAATAAATCAATTTCCTCAGTGGTATTATAAAATGCCAGAGAAGGGCGTACTGTACGTTCTACACCAAAACGGCGCAAGATCGGTTGAGCACAGTGATGCCCTGTACGAACTGCAATACCATATTGATTTAAAACTTTACCGACTTCTTCAGTTTCATAACCTGCCAAAGTAAATGACATGACGCTAGCTTTGTTCAATGCAGTACCAACTAAGCGCAAACCTGAAACGCTTTGTAACGCATGTTGACCATATTCAAGCAAGTCATGTTCATAACGAGCAATATTATGGATACCAATGCTTTCTACATATTCCAAAGCAGAACCTAGACCGACTGCATCTGCGATATTCCCTGTACCTGCTTCAAACTTATTGGGTGCAGGTTGATAAATTACATTTTCAAAAGTGACATTTTGAATCATATTACCGCCACCTTCCCAAACAGGCATGGTGTCGAGTAGTTCAGATTTGGCATAAACAGCACCAATACCTGTAGGACCAAAGACTTTATGTCCAGAGAACACAAAGAAGTCAGCGTCTAAAGCTGTAACATTGGTTGGCATGTGCGAAACAGACTGCGCACCATCAATTAAGACACGTACACCTGCAGCATGTGCAAGTGCAATGATTTCCTGAGTTGGCGTCACCGTACCTAAAGCATTGGATACCTGAGTAATCGAAACAAGTTTAGTTCGAGGATTAAGCAGTTTTACAAACTCCTCAATCTGAATTTGACCTGTATCATCTACTGGAATCACACGCAGTTTGGCACCTATTTCTTTGGTCAACTGGAACCACGGAACGATATTGGCGTGATGCTCAAGGTGGGAAACGATGATTTCATCGCCCGCTTGAATATTTTGCTTGCCCCATGATTTGGCAATCAAGTTAATGCCTTCAGTCGTACCACGTACAAAAACAATATTTTTTGATGCGGGCGCGCCAATAAAACGAGCCACCACATCACGAGCATGCTCATAAGCATCACTGGCACGTGCTGCAAGTTCATGTGCCGCACGGTGAATGTTCGAATTTTCATGTTCATAAAAATATGAAATACGATCGATCACAGCTTTAGGCTTATGCGTTGTCGCTGCATTGTCTAACCAGATGAGTTGCTTACCATTGACACGTTCTTGCAAAATTGGAAAATCTTTACGAATTTGCCAAATATCAAACGGTTGATAGTTTTGCGTTGTCGTTGGAATTTGCGAATCTGAATGTGGTCGAGCCGTTTCAATACTTGGGGATTGAAGAAAATAATAACCAGACTCCGCTGTAGGAGGTTTGTCATTACGATCTTGCAAAACGCCACGTAATTGATGATCATTGGTCACATGAAAATTGTCAAAAGCATACGGGTTTTTCAATACATCGACTTGCGTAGCATTGCTATTTACAGTTTGAGGACTCACAGCTTCAGGCTGTGATAGATCCAAAAAGTAGTAATTTGATGACGCAGTGCTTGGTGTTGCAGCAGGCACATTGGCAGGTGCAGATTGCTGAGAAAACGAACTCGGCGCAAAAGACAAATCTAAACCATGCGTCGCCGCCAATGGATCAGGCGTATTCGCACCACCGACAATTGGTGAAGAAGATAAAATTCTACGCTCAGGATGGTCAGCTGTTGGTTCAACAAAATGTTGCGTTGACGTAGGATTTAAACTGGTTTGTTGAAGTACAGCAGGCACACGACCTGACAACGCAGCAATCGGATCTCTAGGTTGTGGTTGATGGCTCGGTAAGTCAAAGTTAAAACCTTGCGGGTTTTGATTAGGTAAAGCCGAGAAAAATTCCGCAGCTAACTGTGCAATCACAGATTCGCTGATCGGTGCATCAGGCACACCCGAAGCAATATCTGCTGTCGGTTGGTTACTTGTAAGTTGTTGGATAGTCATGGTATTTATCTACCTCCACATCTTCAAGTACAGCAAGCGCATCATCTGTCAAAACAGCAAGAGAACAATACAGTGAAATTAAATAAGATGCGATTGCATTACGATTAATTCCCATGAAACGTACAGATAAGCCTGGTGCTTGTTCGCCCGCAAGACCTGGTTGGAATAGACCAACAACACCTTGACGTTTTTCACCTACGCGAAGCAAGATGATCTTAGTTTTACCATCTTCAACTGGGATTTTGTTTGAAGGAATAAGTGGAATACCACGCCAAGTAATAAACTGCGAACCGAAAAGGCTTACTGTTGGAGGTGGCACACCACGACGTGTACATTCACGACCAAAAGCTGCAATTGCGTCTGGGTGTGCAAGGAAAAAACCTGGCTCTTTCCATACTTTACGAAGTAGGTCATCGAAATCATCAGGTGTTGGCGCACCTGTTAAGGTAGAGATACGTTGCTCATCTGCAACACTTGCCAATAAACCGTATTCAGGGTTATTGATCAGTTCGCTTTCTTGACGTTCTTTGATGGTTTCAATAGTTAAACGTAACTGTTCTTTAATTTGATCATGTGGACTGCTATATAAGTCAGAAACACGTGTATGAATATCGAGAACAGTGGAAACTCCATTTAAGAAATTTTCACGAGGATTAACTTCATAGTCCACAAATGTTTGTGGCAGAGTTGCTTCATCACGCTGTGTACAAGCGACTTGAATGTCATCGGTATTACTGACTTTGTTGACACGGTAAATACCTGCTTCAACAGGTGTCCATTGCAATAAATGGGTCAACCAACGCGGTGTAATAGTCGATAGTTGAGGAACTGTTTTTGTCGCATTGGCAAGTTGGCGAGCAGCTTGATCATTGAGTGCTTGGCGTGAGACTTCTTGGTTTTTAGCCATGTTTTAATCCTTCGGATATTTTAAAATTAATTTTTATTACTACTGCTAGAATTACTTTTTTGTACGTATTTTCTAATTTTCTCCAATAAAAAATAGGTTTGATCATGCGTTGTAAAATTAATTTTTCAAAAATCATGAATTTTAATAAGTATTGATCTTTATTGGATTTCATTAATTTTAGGTGTGTTTCATTTTTAGACAACATCAATTATTCATAAAACTTAATAATCGAATAATAAATCAACCCACTATATTATTCCGATGATTCATTTTATTCCTGACGCCAAGGAAGTCCGTGAAAACGCCAACCGTTAAATGAGCCACGATGATTATTTTCATCAAGATCACCTTCAAAGCCTTGATCAATATTATAAATATTTTCAAAACCGGCATTGAAAGCGACATTGGCAGCGGCAGCAGAACGCTTACCACTACGACATAAAAGTAAAATAATTTTATCTTTGCCGACTTTTGTTTCAAGCTCTTTAGCAAAGCGAGGATTTCGATTCAGTGCAGTTCCTGTTGCCCATGGAATATGTATAGTATCTTCAACATAGCCGACAAATTTGCGCTCTTCATTGGTACGAACATCGATAATGACGACTTGAGCTGTTTGAAATAAAGCCCATGCTTCTTGTGGAAGGATTGTACCCGTGAATTCTAAGTAATGTTCTTCAACACGTTGTTTTGCATCGTTAAGAATGATATCGAGATCTTGTTTTGATAATAGGTTTTGCCCCGAAGTGGCTGTGTGTAATGCATTTAAACTGTTCATATCAACACCTTTGATTTTATTACAGCAGGGCTGTACTTTAAAATATTTGAGAAATTGACATTAAATATAATGATTTTTTATATTCTTAAAATGAATAAAAATTGCTTTGCTTATTCTTAAAGTTGCAAAATAATTGGTGGTTTGTAAGTGCAGCATTATTCTAAAATTTAGATAAGTATAGCTTAATAATGGTTATCTAAAATTATGCAAATAAAATAGTATTTGTATGAAGAACTTGAATAATATGTAGGATTCAGTTGTTAACTTAACTAATCCATAAACCGATAGGTAAAACCATGAGTCAATGGAATATTAATAATATTGTTAATGAGTTACAGGCAGCACGTAACGAATGGCGCACAAAACAAAAAAGCCTCAAAGATTTTGGTGGTCGAGAGTTACCATCAAAAGAGGAAATTAAAAAGATCATGAATGATTTATGTGGCATTTTATTTCCAATGCGTTTAGGACCACATGATTTGCGTCAACAAAGTGAAAATTATTATATTGCACATACGCTTGAAAAAACTTTGTATGCATTACACGAACAAGTAAGTTTAAATCTGACTTATGATCATAAATATCGGAAGAATGCTGGTAATCTTGAGGAAAGTGTACAAACAGCACAGGAAATTGTTAAAACCTTTGCAGAGCAATTGCCTGCGCTACGCCGTATTTTAGATACTGATGTCATTGCTGCATTTGAGGGTGATCCTGCGGCACGTAGTGTTGATGAGGTTCTCTTGTGTTATCCAGGTATCTTAGCGATTATTTATCATCGGGTTGCACATGAATTTTATAAGCAAGATTTGTCTTTATTGGCGCGTTTAATTGCTGAAATTGCCCACTCTAAAACGGGGATTGATATACATCCTGGTGCTCAGGTCGATCAAGGTTTTTTCATTGATCATGGTACAGGTGTCGTCATTGGTGAAACCTGTATTATTGGTAAAAATGTGCGGATTTATCAGGCCGTGACATTAGGTGCGAAGCGTTTTGAAGTAGATGAAGAAGGACATTTGCAAAAAGAATATGCACGCCATCCCATAGTTGAAGACAATGTTGTTATTTATGCAGGTGCAACAATTTTAGGTCGAATCACCATCGGTGAGGGTGCGGTTATAGGGGGGAATGTCTGGATTACCAAAAGCGTTGCACCGAATAGCGCGGTCTCACAAAGTTCGGCAACAAAATCTCAAGTTTAGTGCTTAAGTTTAAATTTTATTTAATCAAATAGAATTGAAAATTTTTATCTTGGATAATATTTAAATCATTCATTTGATGGATTGTTGAAGTTCAAAAAGTGCTTTAAAAAATATCGATTTCACTTAAAAACCATCTTGTGAATAGCATCAAAATAGTGATTGCTCGAAACATTATTTTAGTCACGATTGATGTGTCAAATATTTTTAGTATTTTTAAAATAAAAATATGAGTTCGACAAAGTCTTAATGACTTGGTGTTGATTAAATCTGAAATTAAGGGAGCATTATGAATATTTTTGAGTTTGTTCTCTTAAAATATGGTCGAAAGAGGATTTACATACTGATTGGATGCTCAGGGTAGATTGAGCCCTTGCTGTTAGATAGTCGAGATAATGATTTAAGAGAGGATAAGGCAGTTTATTATAATTTAAAACATTTTGTTAAATAATTATATCTATGATAATTATAGAGATTATCGATGATATTTTTTTAAATCAAAAAAAAATTGAAAAGGTAAATAAATATTTGAATAGTGCATTTAAGCCTGAATTCATCTTCAACTTTGCCAATTTGGTTATCCAATTTTTCATATAAATTTAATTTCTATAGATTTGATCTTATTCAAGCTGATTTAAAATATTATTCTCAATTTATTTACTTTGAGTAATTCGAATAATTGTAAATGGCGAATGATTTATTTGAATTAGCTAGACATTATTTTTAATCACTTTTTTAATATGCTTTAAATTTTAATTAAGATATTAATTGTTTTAATCAACTTATATTCAATGGTAAAAATATATTTTATTAAATAAGTTATTTTAATGAATGATTGATCATTATGTATTTTTTTTAAATTTTACTGCATGAATATACTAAAAAATAATATAGCCATAATCAAGTAACCCCAATGATAATGTAAATACGACTATAAGTTTACCTAAGTTAAACATTATTTTATCCTCATTTACATACTTTAAAGCATATTATGATAAAGATAGATTATTAAGGTTTATCTGTGTGTTTTTTTCTAAATATCTGACTTGAAAAAGCATTAATGAGGACGCATATTATGGTTAAAGTCTATTTAAATTTATCTATAAGGTATTGAAAGTAAAAAATATTTTTTAAATTTATTTGCTATTTTTACTTGAAAAGTCCGCAAATGTTCCCATATATGAGTTAAGAACTAAATATGTCATGAGGAATAACAAAAATGAGATTTGAAAAATTTACAAACCGTCTACAGCAAGCATTATCAGATGCACAATCATTGGCAATGGGTAAAGATCATACTGCCATTGAGGGTATTCACATACTTTCTGTATTGTTAGAAGAAGCATCAAATCTAAGCCTATTACAACAGGCGGGTGCAAACTTACCTGAATTAAAAAACCGTTTGCAGCAGGCATTAAATGATGCGGCAACCCTCAGTAATCCGACGGGTGATATTAATTTAAATCCTGAAGCTGTTCGTGCACTCAATTTAGCAGACAGTTATGCACAAAAAGCAGGCGATGAGTTTTTATCGACAGATTGGGTGATTTTAGCACTTGCTGAAACAGGTGTAACCAAAACATTATTGAGCGCAGTTGGTGTTACAACAGAAAAACTACGCAAAGCAATTGAAAATATTCGAGGTGGTGAACAAGTTATGGCGAATAACCATGAAGATCAACGTGACTCGTTAAATAAATATACAGTCGATTTAACTGAACGTGCATTGTCAGGCAAGCTTGACCCTGTGATTGGTCGTGATGAAGAAATTCGCCGTACCATTCAAGTATTGTCACGCCGTACCAAAAATAACCCTGTACTCATTGGTGAACCTGGTGTAGGTAAAACTGCGATTGTGGAAGGTTTGGCACAGCGTATTGTCAATGGTGAAGTACCTGAAGGTCTAAAAGGTAAACGCGTACTCTCACTTGACTTAGGTTCATTACTTGCAGGTGCAAAATACCGTGGTGAGTTCGAAGAACGTCTAAAAGCTGTGCTCAAAGACTTGTCAAAATATGATGGTGAAATCATCTTATTTATTGATGAGTTACATACACTCGTTGGTGCGGGTAAAGGTGATGGTGCAATGGATGCGGGCAATATGCTTAAACCTGCATTGGCACGTGGTGAGTTGCGCTGTGTCGGTGCGACAACACTCGATGAATATCGCCAATATATTGAAAAAGATGCAGCTTTAGAACGTCGTTTCCAAAAAGTACTGGTCGATGAGCCAAGTGTTGAAGATACCATTGCGATCTTACGTGGTTTAAAAGATAAGTATGCGACGCATCATGGTGTACAAATTCTTGATTCTGCGATTATTGCAGCAGCGAAAATGTCGCATCGTTACATCACAGATCGTCAGTTGCCCGATAAAGCGATTGATCTGATTGATGAAGCTGCTTCACGGATCAAAATGGAAATTGACTCTAAGCCTGAGCCATTAGATCGTTTAGATCGTCGTTTGATTCAGCTTAAAATGCAGTTAGAAGCGGTAAAAAAAGATGCTGATTCGGTCAGCAAGGCTGAAGTTGAACATCTTGAAAAACAAATTGCTGAGGTTCAAAAAGAATACAGTGATTTGGAAGAAGTATGGATTGCTGAAAAACGTTTAGTTGATGGCACAAACCAAGCGCAGATAGAGTTGGATAAAGCACGTACAGCGTATGAAAAAGCACAACGTGAAGGTGATTTGGCAGAAGCAAGCCGTTTGCAATATGGTGTGATTCCAGAATTGCAAAAACGTTTGAATGAAGAAGAAGTGGCGGAAGTGAATGAAGAGCCGAAACTTATTCGTACCAAAGTCACTGAGAACGAAATTGCGGAAGTAGTGAGTGCGGCAACGGGTATTCCTGTATCGAAAATGCTACAGGGTGAGCGTGAGAAATTACTACAAATGGAGTCTTTCTTACATAACCGTGTGGTTGGGCAAGATGAAGCTGTAGTTGCTGTGTCGAATGCAGTACGCCGTTCTCGTGCAGGATTATCTGATCCGAATCGTCCAAGTGGTTCATTCTTATTCCTTGGACCAACGGGTGTGGGTAAAACTGAATTAACTAAAGCGTTGGGTAATTTCCTATTTGACAGTGATGATGCGATTATTCGTATTGATATGTCAGAATTTATGGAAAAACACTCAGTGAGTCGCTTAGTCGGTGCGCCTCCTGGTTATGTGGGTTATGAAGAAGGTGGTGTTTTAACTGAAGCTGTACGCCGTAAACCATATAGTATTGTGTTATTTGATGAAGTTGAAAAAGCGCATCCTGATGTGTTTAACATCTTGCTACAAGTGTTGGATGATGGTCGCTTAACTGATTCACAAGGTCGTTTGATTGACTTCAAAAACACAGTTATCGTAATGACTTCTAACTTAGGTTCGAGTGATGTACGTGAATTAGGTGAAGGTGCGAGTGAGGATGAAGTTCGTGCGGTGGTAATGAGTGCAGTTTCGCAACATTTCCGTCCTGAATTCATTAATCGTATTGATGAGCTTGTGGTTTTCCATTCGTTGAAAAAATCACAAATCCGTGGCATCGCAGATATTCAGTTAGAGCGTTTACGTACTCGTTTAGCTGAACGTGATATTGGTTTACGTATAGATGATCAAGCCTTTGATATTCTGATCGATGCTGGTTTTGATCCTGTGTATGGTGCGCGCCCACTGAAACGTGCCATCCAGCAACAGGTTGAAAATACATTGGCTCAGAAAATCTTAGCAGGTGATTTTACCGCAGGCGATACTATTTTGATTAGTGCCGAAGATGGTAAATTAACTTTCACTAAGCTTAAATTGAGCTAAGTTTAACTTAATATGCAATAAATCAATGCTGTAAATAAAAAAACCTAGCTTCGGCTAGGTTTTTTTTATTGTCTAGAATAAGTAATATGCAGAATATTAGTGCCTGTTATCGGGTTGTTAAATCATGTTATTGCAACATATGTCTAAAGTTGGTAGTTTTTTAGACAGGAAGAATAAAAAGTAGAAGGTTGATCATGATGGTCATAGGGATAAATAAACTCAAATACACTCACTTACTTATTGCAGTATTGATGATGGGGAGCTCAACGTCAGTGTTTGCAAATAAATTAGATGATCAAAGCCTTTCAGAACAATATGGCGGTTTGGCACAACTCACGCCTATTATTATTAGTTCAGTGAAACAAGATGTTCAACAACCTCTTGATGAACAAAATAATGTACATAATCAAATTGCCAATAAAAGAGCTAATGAGGCAAAAAAAGATGAAATTTATTCAACTGTTTTAACAGATTATGAATGGAAAAAGAAAGATAGAGATTCAAGTAAGTCTGGCGATCGATATGTACGACCACTAACAGGATTTAGATTTATAGACATCAGTGAAAATCCAAATCAACGTCATGATATTCGGGTGACGACGAAAGATACGATAACGCTGTATTCTGGACATGAAATTGACGCTGGCGGTTTGATTAATCGCTAAGTAAAGATAAAAAAACCGATTCAAGACATATTGCCTGAATCGGTATTTAACACACTTATAGTAAGCGTTATGTGAAACAATTACACAGGATGATGAGTAATTTTCCAAGCACGGTGGATTTTTTGATTACGCTTGAAGTCTAGACCAATGGTTTCATTACTGATTTCTTCAACATTGAACATGGCTTGAACTTCTTCATCCATTTCGAAACCACGATAGTTATTTGAAAAATACAACGTACCGTCTGTCGTTAAACGATTCATTGCGCGTTTTAACAATGAGTTATGATCACGTTGTACGTCAAATGTACCGTAAAACTTTTTAGAGTTTGAGAATGTTGGCGGGTCAATAAAGATCAATTCATATTGTTCATGACCTTCTTTTAACCATTCAAAACAATCGCTTGCAAAGAATTGATGTTGTTGGTCAACATGATCTACCGTCAAACCATTCAAAACAAAGTTTTCTTTAGACCAGTTTAGGTAAGTATTCGATAAATCGACACTTGTTGTACTTGCAGCACCACCTAAAGCGGCATGTACACTTGCTGTTGAAGTATAACTATACAAGTTTAAGAAGTGTTTACCTTTCGCTTCAGCGGCAATACGTAAACGCATTTGACGGTGATCGAGGAATAAACCTGTGTCTAAATAATCAGTTAAATTGATTAAGATTTTTGCTTTGCCTTCTTGCACAATAAAACGCTTCGATGCAGTACTTTGCTTAGCGTACTGTGTTTTACCTTCTTGGCGTGCACGCGTTTTGATGAAAATTGCATCACGACCTAAGCCCGTCACAGCACGAATTGCTTGCAATGCTAAATTAAAACGTTTTTTGGCTTTTTCAGGATCAATAGTTTTTGGTGGTGCATATTCTTGAACATGTAGACGATCACCATATAAATCAATCGCAACATTGAAGTCAGGTAAGTCTGCATCATACAAACGTAAGCAATAAATATTTTCTTTTACAGCCCATTTTTTCAAAGTTTGCATATTTTTTTGCAAACGATTGGCAAATTCAACAGCACCTTCAATTTCTTCAAATTGTTGAGGCTGCCATTCAGCTAAAAATGGACGGCTGACAGTTGCAGGTTTGATCGTACCAAAACGGATGTAAATTGGAAGTTTACCATTCATCAAACGTAAAATTTGTGGATCGTTAAACGCAAGAACGTCGGCTTGTTCAACTGCAGCTGCAATCACGGCTGCATATTGATTTGGGAAGTTTTTCTGTAAGAGTGCAGAAAGCCCAAGATACAAGGCACGGTTAGATGCTTTTTCACCTAAACGCTCACCATACGGTGGATTGGTGACAATCACTGCCGTTTTACCTTCGGCTTGGAAATCAGGCCAATCGGCTAAAGTACGTTCTTCAATTTTAATTTGATCAAGTACAGATTCGAAACCGGCTGCAATAATATTTTGTTTGGTCGCTTTTACCGCTTCCCAGTCTGCATCATAAGCATAAAACTGTGGAAGAGGTTGAGAAAGGGCATGTTGATGACGTTCAGCCGCTTCATTTTTAACAGACATCCATAAATCATGGTCGTGACCATTCCAACCATTGAAACCGAAACGGCGCACAAGACCCGGTGCACGATCTGTCAAAATCATCAATGATTCAATAATGAAAGTACCTGAACCACACATTGGATCTAAAATAATGTCAGGATTACGGTCTTTTACGCCTGCTTTTTGCAAGATGGCAGCAGCAAGGTTTTCCTTAATTGGTGCATCAGTCATGTAGTGGCGATAACCACGTTTATGCAGTGAATCACCTGATAAATCTAAGCAATAGGTGTGTTCTGTTTTACCTGCAAGAGCATAAATGGTAATTTCAGGCTGTTTAATGTCGATACTTGGGCGTTTACCCACAGCTTCCATAAACGAGTCGACGATACCGTCTTTTACGCGTAAGGTAGCAAATTGTGAGTTTACTTTAATCTCACGCTCTATATGTAGGCGAACCGCAAAAGTACTTTGTGGTGCAAAAATAAGTGACCAATCAAAGTTCATTGCGCCTTCGTAAAGCTCTTCTGCAACATCACGAGCATCATGCGTAAAATCAAGCTCATGCACATGAATAGGCGTCAATACACGAGAAGCAAGGCGTGACCACATACACACACGGTACGCATCTTCAAGCTTGCCTTTAAAGATTAAACGTCCAGGAAATTTTTCAATGTTTTGAATCCCTAAACCTTGAATTTCTTCTTGCAGTAAGGTTTCTAGTCCATCTGCACAGGTAACCCAATATGTAGAAAGACGTGGTTTTGAATTCATGAAAATTTCCAGGAGAAAAAAGCAATCGGTTATTTTAGCGTATTTTGATGATGAAAACTTGACGAATGCGTGATCAAAGATCATTTTTTAAGAAATTACTTTAAATTTGGAACATTGTTGATTGATATGCTTGGAATTTAGACATAGTCCAAATCTTTTTTTTATCTTTATAAAAAAGAACACTTATGTTCGCTTGAATGATTTTAATAGAGCAATAATTTTAATATCGTCATGGGTTTTGTATTAATCCTGATTTCACTACAAATGTGTTGGGTACATTTTATGAGTAAATGATATTTGAAGTTTTGAGTGATTGTGATTCTTAATTGTTCATTGGTTAATGTTGATGCTCTAAAATATTGGTACGTAAATTGCTTAAATACTTATCGTATTTTATCAAGCGAATTATTAGTTATTTTGCTTGAATTTAAAAATAAATCTTTGGGGGTTCTATGCAAGATACAATTCAAGACGTAACAAATACAGGATTTATTGCACATTCAGATGCATTTTCGATAGCAACTTTAATGTACGCTCGTATGCGTCGTGTGGCAGGGCGGATGATTGATGTCATGTATTTGGTGGAAAATAAGACTTATGCAGGTTATATCATTCAACATGCAGCACTCTTACAGGATGAAGAATTAGATCGATTGATTAATCGCTTACAAGCTTTAATTTTAAAAGAAAGCCAGATTGAGATTCATGATGAAGATGATTCTGTTCAAAATAAAGAAAATCTAGAAACTTTCTCGGAATCAACAGGACAGTCAGAAGTCACAAATGAAGAATATCAGGCGCAAGTTTCTCATCACTATATTGGTGCATTACGTTAATTTGAATTCTTTATGCACTTCAATTGGACAGGAATATCGAAGTGCATGATATAGATATTGCTGATTATAATGTGTGAGCGTATTTAATATATTACCTATATTCATTTGAATTTTATGTACATATCTATTTGAGTGTAATGATTAAGCATACTCAAAAATAAGAAAAGCTGAATTTATGTTACTAAAATGATATTTAATTTATCTTATTGAAATGTATTGTCATTATTTTTATTGATCCTGATTGGTGAAAAGTTCATCTGCTATTGGAAATGAATCTCTGTATAATGCATTAACTTAACAATAAGGAATCTCTCATGCACTTGGCGGCATTGCATACACCGAGTCAGATTCAACTCAATCAAGATGGAAATTTAAAACACTTCCTCACCATCGAAGGTCTTTCTAAAGAAACACTGACAAAAATATTGGACACGGCACAGTCCTTTTTTAATGACCAAAATCAGCTAATTAACAATAATTTGCTTGAAGGTCGTACAGTGATGAACCTTTTCTTTGAAAATTCAACACGTACCCGTACCACTTTTGAAGCCGCTGCAAAACGCTTATCTGCCAATGTTTTGAATATTGATATTGCTCGTTCGAGCACATCTAAAGGTGAAACATTACGTGATACCTTGTGGAATCTTGAAGCAATGGCGGCAGATATTTTTGTCGTACGCCATTCATCTTCAGGTGCAGCACATTTTATTGCTAAAGATGTCTGTCCAGATATTGCAATCATTAATGCAGGTGATGGTCGACATGCCCATCCAACGCAAGCGATGTTGGATATGCTGACCATTCGCCGTGAAACTAAAAAGAAATTTGAAGATCTCTCTGTTGCTATTATTGGTGATATTAAACATTCGCGTGTTGCACGTTCAGATGTTGCTGCATTGCAAACATTGGGTTGCACCGATATTCGTGTAGTTGCGCCAAATACTTTGCTACCGTATGGTTTTACTGAATATGGTGAAGGTGTTCGTTTATTCAATAATATGGAAGACGGTATTCGTAATTGTGATGTGATCATTACTTTGCGTATTCAAAATGAACGGATCGATTCTCCTGCATTGGCTTCACAAGCTGAATTTTACAAAATGTATGGTTTAAACAAAGAACGTTTAGCTTTGGCAAAACCAGATTGTATCGTGATGCATCCAGGGCCAATGAACCGTGGTGTAGAAATTGACTCAAGTATCGCTGATGGTGCACAGTCGGTCATTTTGCATCAGGTGACCAATGGTATTGCCGTGCGCATGGCAGTGCTTGCCCTATCTATGCAAGGGCAGTTACAGGAAAAAGGTTTGTTAGATGCGATTGTGGGATAAGGTGAAGTCATGAGTATTGTAAAAATTGAAAATGTTCGTGTCCTTGATCCGATCAAAAAAACGGATACAGTCGAAACGGTTTATATTGAAAATGGTCACCGTGTCGAAGCAAATGAAAACATCGCTGAAACAATTGATGGTCAAGGCAAATGGCTGATGCCAACCATGGTGGATTTGTGTGCACGTTTACGTGAACCAGGTCAACAGCAACATGGAACGCTCAAATCTGAAGGTAAGGCTGCCCGTGAAAATGGGATTTTGCATGTAATTACTCCACCAGATTCAAAGCCAATTGTTCAAGATAATGGTGCATTGATTCATGGCTTAGTTGAAAAAGCCATGTTGGATGGTGGTATCTATTTGCAAGTGATTGGTGCGCAAACACAAGGCTTAAAAGGCAATCAACCTGCAAATATGGCGGGCTTGAAAAAAGGTGGTTGTACCGCCGTGACCAATGCCAATGAAGCTTTTGCCAATGATGATGTTGTGATTCGTTCACTTGAATATGCCGCGGGTTTAGACATGACCGTGGTGTTTTATGCAGAAGAACACCAAATTGCCAAAGATGGCTGTGTACATGAAGGCTTTATGGCTTCACGTCAGGGCTTGCCGACTATTCCTGCTTTGGCAGAAACCATTGCAATTGCCAAATATTTGTTAATGATTGAAGCGACGGGCGTGCGTGCACACTTTGGTTTATTGTCATGTGGTGCGTCGGTAGAGCTAATTAAAGCTGCGAAAGCTAAAGGGTTGCCTGTAACTGCAGATGTTGCGATGCATCAACTACATTTAACTGATCAATTGATTGATGGATTTAATTCGTTGGCACATGTGCGTCCACCATTACGTTCTGAATCTGATAAAGAATTGTTACGGCAAGGTGTGAAAGAAGGAGTGATTGATGCAATTTGTACTCATCATGAACCACTCAGTAGTTCCGCAAAAATGGCACCATTTGCAGAAACTCAACCAGGCTTTACTGCATTTGATAGTTATATTCCATTTGGGATTCAGTTGGTCAATGAAGGTTTGTTCACACCTTTAGAATGGGTTGAAAAAGTGACCATTAAACCTGCACAAGTTGCGAACATGGCCGAACAATGGGCGCAAGAAGCAGGTCTAGTACTGATCGATCCAACGACTGAATGGGTTTTGAGCAAAGACAGTATTATTTCTCAAGGAAAAAATACGCCTTTAATCAATCAGCAAGTAATCGGTAAAGTGGTTAAAACATTTACAGCTTAAGAGTTTTATTTGCTTTTTAGTTTTGCGATTTTAATCTTTAAAGTCAACTTCGGTTGGCTTTTTATTTATTGTGACCTAATTGTTATTTTATTTTGATTTATGTAAAATAATGTAATAAAGAGGGCATATATATGAAACTAAAAACATTTTTAATAATTTCTTCACTTTCTGTTGTTTTATCTGGGTGTAATAGTATTTTCTCAAAACATGTAAAGTGTGATGACGAAAGTGGTTTAAAATTAGTCGAAGAAGTTTTACGTGAAGACTTAAATAAATTATTAGAAAATGAGTTAAAAGGTTTTATTCAGCGTGGTGAGATTAAAGATTTAGATCCTGCAAAACTAAAATTATCTGCTCAAAGTGTCCAGTTCAAATTAGTTGATAGCCGAACAGATCATATTGATCCTGATAGCACTAAAACAACATGTTCATTAGATTTAACGGTGAATATACCTTCGGATCTTGTGAAAAAGTCGGATGAAGCGAGAAGGAAAGTCGGGTTTGATACTGTTGAAGCTCAGGCATTAAAAGAGGATATTGATTATATTGCCGGTAAAATTAGTAAAGATTTGCAATACACTCTTCAACCGACAGATAAGGGAGATAAGGTTATTGCATCTGTGACAGATACTAATGTGATTAGAAAATTTATTTCAGATACTTTGTTGTATGCCTTTTTAAAGCCGCAGATTGAAAAAAATCAGATAAATCAATCTTCAAGAAATTATTCTGAAAAAGAAAATGCAATGATTCAATCACGTACAGAAGCACATGAAGCTGAATATTCGGAAGGTGGTGAGTATTATGAAGGCGAATAATAATTATAAACCATAATTATTAGATGCGTTATGGTTAGTTGATAAAATATGAATCAAATTTAAAGAAACTTTAAAAGATCATTGAATATTGTGGAAACGTTATGAAATATAAAATTTTAGCTTTATTGTGCAGCACTTTGATGTTTGTTGGATGTGATCAAGTGAAGTCCATGACAGGTGGTGGAGTATCATGTAGCAATGAAACAGCCAAAGAGCTAGTTGTAGAAACATTTAGTAAAAGTGTAAGCAATTCTGCCGCTGAGCGAGTGAAGGCATTAATCTCTGAAGAAAATATTACGATTGATATGGGGAAACTTCGCGCTGCATTGAAACAAATTACATTTAATGTCACAGATGTTCGAACCAACTCATCAGACCCAAACAGTAAAAAAGAATACTGTGCGACACAATTTATTGTGAATGTCCCAGGACAAATGATTAAAGATGCTGATGCTGCAAGGGCTGTCTACAATGAGAATAATATTGCTCAAGCAGCGGTTTTATCGGATTTGACACTTGAAGCGAACCAATTAAAAAAAGAACTAGAATATATTGTCCAACCAACGGATGATGGTAAGAAAGTTTATGTAACTTTAGAGAATCCAGATGCATTAGCAATTTTTGTTCGCGATATTGCTATAGATTCTTTACTTAAATCTGCAAGACAAAATGCTGCAGAAGTTGCTCATCAGGAGCAAATGAAGGAAGAGGCACAAGCGAATGCCGATGCCGAAGAATATCAAGCTATTTTAGTCAGTGAGGCTCAAGCTAATTTAGACAAAGCGAATGAAAATTTGAATCTCGTTTGGAATGCAACAACAGCCGATATTCGTAGTCAATTATTGGATGAGCAACGATTGTGGTTAAAAAAACGTGAGTTGGAATGTAAGCTTGAAAGTAGTGGTACGGATAATCCCGAAGTTTATCATTTGAATTGTCAAACCAATATGACAACTCAACGTACTGCTGAATTACGACAAAAAATTTATAATCTGGAACCTTAAAGTCATTTAGATTTATTATTTTTAGTTCGGAGTGAAAGTCAACTTTGGTTGGCTTTTATTTTTGAAAACAGCAACGAATTGAATTACAAAAATTAATAATATTCATAAAAATTTAAGCACATAATGTTGCAGTTATAGACAAATATATGAATTAAATCTCGAAAAAAATAAAATTTTTGATATGAGGAACACTACATGGATCTGCTCGCACTTTTAAAAGATCGTGTTACACCAATGTTAATGACGAGTGAGACATCGGATATCGATGCAAAAAAATATGCACTCGAACAATTTTATCCATTTTTATTGACAGCATTGAAAGCTAAACCTGAGTGGATTGGTATATTTCAAAATAATTTGAATCCACGTTTAAGTGATATTTTTTCAGGGCATACTGAGCTAAAAGATCAATTTTTGGCAGCAATTAGTCAAACCGCATCACCAAATGATGTCGAGTTATTATTGAATCGTTCTATACCACCTGTTTTAAATACAATTGAAGATGAAGCTGGTTCTCGTGATCCGGTGGTCATACAGCATTATTTAAGCCAAAAGCATGAGGGTGATCATCCTAGTCTTGCGCCGTGGGCACAGGCAATTTTGGGCGCGATTGGACTAGGTGGGCTTGCGACCACAGCTCAAGCCACTGTAGCAAGTTTAGGTCAACCAACACTGAATGTTGCTAAAAATGTTGATGAAGCTCTGGTTATACCAAATGAATCTGTAGTGGAGCCGATTGTACCTGTAAGCCCTGAGCCAACAGTTGCACATTCGACAGTTGAACCCACTCCTGCAACGGTACAAAAAAAATCTAATGGCGGCTTCTGGTCTGCTTTAGTAGCATTAATTATTTTGTTGTGTCTGGCTTTTTGGGGTTTACGTAGTTGTAAAAATAATGATGTACAAACAACTCCTGTACAAACCAATCAATCAGGAGCAATAACTGCGCAAAATGATTCAATTTTTATATTATCAACCGATGATAAGGGGCAGCTACAAAGCTGTCAGGCAAATATTGGTGATGCAAGCTTCATTGCGAGTTTACAACAGCAAATTAAACAACTGTTTAGCCATCCAACAGGTTGTGTAACGGGTACAGAAGGTTTTACTTCAGCACTTGTTGATCAAGAAGCTTTTGCTGGTGTATTGAATCTGATTAAAGGCGTACCAGGTGTTTCATTGACTTGGACGGGGAATACTCTGAGCTTGAAAGGTACAGATGCGGTAATTTTACAAAAATTAGCCACACAAATTCAACCTTTGTTAAAAACAGCACATGTTCAATTAGACCAACCCCTTGATATTAATACAGCAGTAAATTCAAGTATTGATCAAGCCCAACAAGCGATGACTGCAATTAATCCTGCACAAGCTCAGCCGCAAGATATTGTAAAAGCATTGAACTTACAGATTATTAATTTTGCTAGTGGCTCAAATGTTATTCCCGAAGCGAATAAGGCTGTTTTAAATCAAGCAGCAACGTTGATGAAAGCATTACCGAACGCTCAGCTTGTGATTAATGGTTATACCGATTCGGTCGGTAATGCAGATTCAAACAAAGTTTTATCACAAAAACGTGCACAGGCTGTGGCTGATTATTTAGTGGCTCAGGGTGTTGATGGATCAAAATTGACAGTACAAGGTTTTGGTCAAGAAAATCCTGTTGCAGATAATACAACCAAAGAAGGACAATTTAAAAACCGTCGTATTGCATTTGATGTTATGCAGTAATTGATATGAAGTAGGCGACATTTTGATGTTTTTCCATAATTTTAATGAGTGAATAGCAGATGTAACGTAAGATAAAGGGATGGGTCATACCACCCCTTTCTTTTTGAAAGTTGAAAAATTGGGATGGGGTAAAGTGTTTGAAGGATGAGTGATGCGTATTAGTTTGATTGGTTCGGGGCGAGTGGCGACACATTTAGCAAAAGTTTTGGCACGATCATATCAGATTGTCCAAATTTATAGTCGTCAGTACACACATGCTGAGCAGCTCGCAGAAAAAGTGAAAGCACAAGCTGTAAATCAAATTGAGTATATTCAATCGGATATTGATTTACTCATTATTGCCGTGAGTGATCAGTCTATTGCACAGGTGATTGAGCAAGTTGCAAAATACTTACCTAATGTATTGACTGTACATACCTCAGGAAGTACGGATTTATGCGTATTGACTCAGTTTCATACACGATCTGGGGTATTTTATCCTTTGCAAACATTTAGTTTAGAGCGAGAAGTTGATTGGTCAACTACGCCACTTTTTGTCGAAGCAAGTACAGCGCAAGATTTAGCAATTTTAAATGATTTAGCGCAAAGTTTAAGCCAAAGCGTGTATTTGTATTCTTCGGCACAACGTTTGAGTTTGCATTTGGCTGCAGTATTTGCCTGTAATTTTAGTAATTATTGTTATGACATGGCAAAACAAGTCACCGATGAACAGCAAGTTGATTTTAGCTTGCTCTATCCATTAATCCTAGAAACTGCGCACAAAGCAACACAAAATGATCCTCGAAGGATGCAGACAGGTCCTGCAATGCGTGGTGATCAGCATATTTTACAAATGCACCAAAGCATGCTTGAAAGTGCTCGGCAAGATGAATTGAAAAGTGCATATACATTATTGAGCGAGCAGATTTTACAGCGTCATCGAGCTCAAGATGGTGTTTATTGAGCTATTGAAAATCAAAAAATAGCTGTTAAACGAAGGTTAAGGTATAAAAAAGAGCAATATGGTACTGCTCTTTTTTATATCTTAGGTTTAAGTGAAATTAATTGATTTTCTTAAAGTAGAAATCATTGATTTTATGACCTGATTCAAGACCACGACGCTCAAATTTAGTTTGTGGACGCCAATCTGGACGAGGGTAGCTATTGCCTTTACCTGCCACATTTTCTAGACGTGGACGGTTATCTAAGACATCAAGCATCCATTCTGCATACGGTTCCCAGTCTGTTGCTGCATGGAATGTACCGCCCATCTCTAATTTTTCTTCAATGAGTGGCATACGGTCATGTGAAACGAAACGACGTTTGAAGTGGCGTTTTTTCTGCCATGGATCAGGGAAATAGAGTTGAACGGCATTGATGCTGTTATCAGGCATTTCACGTAGAACTTGAATGGCATCGGCATCTAATACACGAAGGTTAGTGACTTCTGCAACACTTGCTTCATAGACGCATTGAGCAATACCTGGAATATGAACTTCAATCCCGACGAAGTTACGTTCAGGATTGGCTTTAGCCATAAGCACCAATGAACGTCCCATACCAAAACCGATTTCTACAGTCAGTGGGCGTTCAGGATGTTCAAAATGTTGACGTAAATCGCCAACAGGATATTCCAAAATTAAATGACCATATTGTTCAAGCGCAGTGCGTTGCGATGTGTTCAATGGAGAAGAACGGCGCATAAACGTTACAATTTCACGTTGCTCGTGTAAATCGTCCAGTTCAACAACTTGCGAATCTAATTGATCGTTCGACATAACTCTGGCATATCTAAAAAGGAAAACGGTATTTTAAGACCTGAGCGGTGCAAGTCAATTATTTTAATATTTGAAGTGTATTTTATTGGAAAATGATTGTTGCTATTATGAAGGTAAAAGTTGATTTTGAAGTTATATATCGATAATTTTTAAAACCTTAAATTTGAAAGTTAGATATATGAAAATCATCTGGTTTTTTAATATTCTGCTGTTCTAAATCAGTTGTTTTTCTTGGTAAAATCACTTGAATAGTGGTTTTACCAATTTCAGATTCGAGGTTAAATTGTCCCCCAATTTTTTGTACACGAGTTAGCATACTTTGTAAGCCGATATGTAGGCCTTGTTCAACAGCATCAGGATTAAACCCAATACCATTGTCTGTAATTTCAAGAATGAGTTGTTGTTCATTTTCAATAAATGCAACGCAAATTTCAGTTGCTTGGCTGTGTTTAATGACATTGGTGAGTGCTTCTTCAATAATGCGAGAGAGTGTTAAACATTGAATTGCAGATGGTGCATACATCCATGTATTGGCAAAAGTCCATTTAGAATCAATGTTTAACTCCTCAAAGAGCTGTACAAAACGATGACGCATAGGCGCAACCCATAAGATTGGATCGTCGGCGATTTGTACGCTTGCACTTGAACCAGAATCGATAACTTGGCGTAAATCACTACGTAATAATTTTAAAATGGATATCATTTGATTTTTATCAACTTTTTCATTGTGATCAAGCAGAATCATAGAGCGAACAATTGAGCCACCTAAGCCATCATGTAAGTCATGAGAGAGGTGAATGCGCTCTTGTAAGCGGGCATTTTCTAACGCAAGTTGATGTTGAGCATTGAGTGAAATACTTAGAGATTCTTTAGCTTGAATTATAGAGTCCTCAAGTGTTTTATTAAATTCTTGAATGTATTTGTTATGATTGGCAAGACGTAAGGCTAAAATAAAACCAATTAAAAGTGTATTTATGGGCGATGTATAAGGTGAAAGAATCATACCCTCTAAAGTCAGCATATAATGTGCATCATTGATTGCGATTGGGATAAAAAATAAATATTGTACTGCTAAAACATATGACTCTTTAATTTTTGATTTATAAGCAATATATGGGTATGTGAAGCACTTCATTAAAAAAATAATAACGGCAATTGTGAATGTTACAGGGAGAAGTTTAGGTATGATTTCGTCTGGAGCACTACAAACGAGAATAATCACGATGACATTGAATGTGAATAATGAGCGTTCAATCCATTTGAATTTACGCTGTGCAAAGCGCCATGCGGCAAGACAGCCTGCTGTTGTATACATACAAAAAATAATGTTGATTAATTTATCAACAGAAAGGCTTGAAAGGTTGAAGATAGGTTCATTGTAAATCACTAATCCGCTATAAATTACCCATAAAAATGATACGGCACTAAACCACTTAAAAGCAGTATCTTTCGGTATAAATAGCCAAACCATTAAACATAGAAATCCTACTACCATATTAATCATGATATTAAAGATGGGTAGTGTTTGTTTTTCAAGGCGTTGGTGTTTATAAATGGGCATTATTTTGGCATGCTCACCAAGCCAAATTTGTCCAAGACCGGATTGTTGTGTTGGCGTACCAATGACTTGAATCAGTAATATATTTTTTCCTTGCTGTAGTCCTGAAGAGTTTAAAATCCAATAACGAGGTTGATGCCAACTTCGCGATAGAGGCTCATGTATAGATTGGTCTTGCCAGACAAAATCACCATTACTGTAAAGAGCGCCAGCCATATTGATATTCGAAATGACAAGTGTGATCGGTAATTTTTTATCCGTTGGGCATTGATATGACCATTGCACTTGATACCATGTACTGCCACTGTATTCAGGCCAGCGTTTACGCCATAAATCGGGCAATGTTTTGATAGAACTCCAACCATTGGCAGGAAGTTGATCTAAGTTTTTTGCATTTGATTTTATAGCTTGGATCGATTGAATATTGGTTTGGCATGTTTCAGCTTGTGCAAATGATTTTATTGGGAGTAATGCTAGAAACAACAAAGAAATAAAACTGAGACGATAAAAAAGACTCAATTTTATATCGTTCTGCCGATTAGGTCGCAAGAAATTCCCCTTATTTAAACGTATAAATTATATTGATCAGTATCTTAAAAGGTATGCTGATTTTTATATGCAGATAAAATATGTCGAAGTATTTAAGGCAATGGTAATTTTTATTGGCAAGTTAGCATCTGTATATAATTTAGAACACTGTTGCATTTAAATTATTGACTAAAATTTCTACGATCTATTGTGTGAGTATTTTTAAGAGCGTAATCTTAAATGCATAATATGTAAAGATATTGTACTTAAGTATTATTCTGCTTTAATGGTAGAATTGCTCTTATTACCGTGAGTCCTTTTACTGAACTGATTTGAAAATCGCCACCTAGACGTTTGATTCTAACCTGCATACTTTGAAGTCCCACATGCAGACCTTCTTGTACAAGGTCAACGATAAATCCCTGCCCATTATCTTTAATTTCTAAAATAATCTTCTTTTGCTGATCTTCAATTAAAGAGACTTCAACATCGGTTGCTTGACTATGTTTTACAATGTTGGTTAAAGCCTCCTCAGCAACACGTAATAGCGTTAAACAATTTAAAGCTTGCGGTTTAGTAACCCAATAACTAGAGAAAATCCAAGTAGATTCAATATTCATTTCTTCAAATAATTGTACAAAACGATGCCTTAAAGGTGCGATCCACATTATTGGACTCTCAGGAACTTTAACACCTAAACTTGAACCTGAGTCAATAACTTGTCTTAAGTCATTTCGCAATAATTTAAACATAGAAAGTACTTGATTTTTTTCTATGGTTTCAGAGTGATCGAGTAAAATCATTGAACGTACTAATGATCCGCCTAAACCGTCGTGTAATTCATGTGAAAGATTTAAACGTTCTTGTAGACGCATATTTTCGATTTCAAGTTGATATTTTTTATCTAAAGATTGTTCTAAATCAAAACTGACTTTTTCTACTGTTTCTTCAAGTATTTGGTTAAATTTTTCTATGCGAACAACATCTTGAGAAATTCGATAAGCTAAAATGAAAGAAAAAGCGATACTGGTAATAGGTGCCGCGAAGGGTGTCCAAGGTAACTGATTAGAATGATTAATTAGAATGATTAAGTCATGGAGGATGATGACTAAAAAACTTATAAAAATCACCGTAAGCCATAAAACATCCTTTTGGCGGTTTTTGTAGGCAATCCATTGAAAAAATATACAATTTAAAATAAATATGAAGCTCGAAAAATAGAAACTAAAAGCAAATACTGGTTGTAAATAGGTAGTGGGTGTTATAAGTAAAATTACTGTCAGAATAAAAGTGATCGAAAAAAGTAAAAATTCAAGTTTTTTAAAGTGCTGATGTGCAAAGCGCCATGAAAATAAGCATAGGCAACCAGTATAAGCAAGTAAAAAGATAAGATTTACCCGGGCAGTAAGCAGACTATTAGAAAAAGGAAATGGCTCAAGGGCAATAAAATTATAAGCAAAACATCCCCAAAATAATGATGTTAATGCAAACCAACCATAAGCTTTTTCTTGACGGCGAAATGCCCAAATAATAAAACTAATAGTTCCAACAACAAATGTGATAATAATATTGATAAAAATTAATGTTCTACGTTCAAATATTAATTGTTCTGTTTCATTGATAATGTTTTGAGCGAGACCAAATTTGAGTTGACCTAAACCAGATTGTTGTGAGTTTATCCCAGTGACACGAACTAAAATTTCATTTTGCTCATGTTGTAAGAAAGCTGAAGGTAAAATCCAATAGCGTGGCATATTCCAGCTACGAGAAAGTGGTTCTTGTAATGATTTATCTTGCCATAAAAGCTGATTATTACTGTAAACAGCACCTGCTAAAGTAATACGTTCAATTAAAAATGCAATTGCTTGATTCTGATCTTGGCATTGGTGTTGCCAAATAATTTTATACCAAGCTGTACCCGTGTAGTTTTTCCAGCGAGTCTCCCAATTATCAGGTAATTTTACGTTCTCCCAACCTTGCTGTGGAATTTTCATGGAGTTATTGGGAGCTTGGGCAACTTGCGTACTTATGATTTTAAATTCGCAAAGCTTATTTGAATCATAAGGTTGATGTGTTTCTAAAGGCTGAGCAAGCGCAATGTTATGAATTAAACAAACAAGAATGAAGAACAATTTAAAGAGTCTTGAAATCAATCGAGTAATCCTAAATTTCGCGCTGTATCCACAGCTTTGGAGCGATTCCGTACAGCAAGTTTTCGATAAATATGTTTAATGTGGGACTCAACTGTATAGCGTGATAAGTTTAAATGGTTGGCAATTTCTTTATTGCTTAAACCTTGTGAGACCAATTCAAGAATTTCCAGCTCACGTTTTGACAGCATTCCTTCATTTTCTAATGCGAGGGCATTTTTTTCTACTGTACTGGTGATATTATTTTCATTGAATTGTAATTGTTTTAATATTTTTTGAGCAATAAATGGATCAATTGGAGCTCCGCCACGCAAAATACTACGAATAGAAAATGTAATTTCTAAATCATCACGCTCTTTTAAAACGTAGCCCGTTGCACCAGAACTTAGTGCATTGAAGATAGCATCCTCAGTACTCCATGCAGAGATCACCAAAATGGGAATGGTAGGATCATATTTGTTTAAAGTACTTATAAACTCTATACCATTACCATCTGGTAAGTTTAAATCAACCAATGCAAAAGATACAGAATGCTTCTCTAACAGTGCTCGTGCAATTGCAATATTTTGAGCAAAATAAAGGTCTTCTGATTGATATCCTAAATTATAAAGTATTTCTTTTAAACGTATTTGTATGAGTGGTTCATCTTCCACAATAATGACGGGTACGGGTAAACTTAAATCATTGTTAGGCATATTAAAAACTTCTAATATATTGTTTTATACTGTGGCATGTGACCAAAATAATTACTATCCCTAATATTGGGTATTTGAAATTTAAACAAGACTATTTTTACACTATTTTAGTGGGTAAGTTTTCATTATATTCTAGGATAAACAAGAACAAAGTCCTATTTTTTGTTAATTTATCTAATATTTCTTTTTATTTTTTTTAACTATATAGGCGAAAAATACCCAATCAAAGGGATGAGTTATTTCTTTATAACATGCTCAAATTGAAAATATCTTTAGTTTTTCATTGTAGGGAATGTTATGAATAAAGTATTTAAAGTTATTTTTAATAAATCACTTGGACGTATGGTGATTGTATCTGAAAATGCAAAAAGTCACGGAAAGGCAAAATCAACGCAAAATACAAAAAATCAGTCAGTAGCATCTAAAATAAAAGTCATTAAACCGCTTATTGTAATAAGTAGTCTATTTTTAAGCCCGTATGTTTTTGCAGGAAATATTGTGCAGAGTCTTGCTTGTTCAAATAATACTATGCCGGGTATACAACTTACTTATCGAATTAATGGCAGTAATGCTAGTGCGCAATATATAGGTGGTAGTTATCCAAGTAGTGCAATTGCTGACTTTGCAGATAACGCCGTATCTATTGGGAGTGATTGTAGTAATTTAAATTGGGCATTAAGTAATGCTGTTGCTATAGGTGGTGCAGCTGCATCTATTTCTGGAGTTGCAATAGGAACCGGTGCTTTAGCTTATGATGAATATAATGTGGCAATGGGTTCTCAAGCAAAAGCAAGAGGCAAAAATAGTGTTGCTTTAGGCGCAAATTCAGTTACAGACCGTGCCAATACTTTTGCTGTCGGGAGTGAAACGAATTTACGTCAAATTACGAGTGTTGCAGAAGGAACACAAGCCACAGATGCTGTCAATAAAAAGCAAATGGATGATTCGGTTGGAATCATCAATAATCGAGTAACGACAGAAGTTGGAACGCTGAATACGCGTATAGGTACAGAAGTCGGTACGTTAAATACAAGAATGACATCTGAAGTTGGCACATTAGATGGAAAAATTACCACCAATAGTAATGCGATTAATACATTAGGTGGTCGTGTTACCACGAATGAAGGCGATATTGCCAATTTAAAATCGGGTCAAGGCACACTTAACCAATTGGCAGTGCAATATGATACTACGACACAAGATGTCATTACGCTGAAAGGTACAAGTGGTACGAAAATTACCAATTTACAAAATGGTGATATTTCAACAGTAAGCTCAAAAGATGCGGTAACAGGCGGACAGTTATATACAACGAATACGGCCATTAGCACTTTAGATGGTCGAGTGACAACCGAAGTGGGAACGCTGAATACGCGTATAGGAACAGAAGTCGGCACGTTAAATACAAGAATGACATCTGAAGTCGGCACATTAGATGGAAAAATTACCACCAATAGTAATGCGATTAATACATTAGGTGGTCGTGTTACCACGAATGAAGG
>NZ_JBJZOR010000013.1:0-104940 GCF_046269225.1 Acinetobacter sp. TY2 | reverse complement strand
GAGGATGGTGCAGAGGCAATTTGGGCTAAAGCGAAAATTGATTTTGATGCAATCGCTCAAAGTTTGAAGGAGGTGTCGTGATGGAGAGATACTTAACATCTAATAATATATGCGAGATGTTTCACATAACTAAGCGCACATTAAATCGATGGGAAGCAAAAACACCATGGGGTATTCCATTCCCTGCCCCTGCATTTAGTTCTGAAGGCGGAACAATGAAACGCTACCTGATCAGTGATGTAGAAGCATGGGAGCAGAAGTGTCAAAACATAGACCAACCGAAAAAGGCTATATAGAGTGCAAAATGGCCAAAACCATAAGACTTTATGATATTTAGCCCCTTCGAGTGATTGTTAGCACATTTGCCATACTATATACTGTCCCCCAAATTTACGTCTTGCTAAAAACTTCAGTATTTTCATTAATGTACATTTATGTGTACATAATAAAATTATTAGCAAGAATATGTAACCTTTACCTGTAATAATTCAAGGGTTTAAGTGTCATGGCATTAATCGTTCAAAAATATGGCGGTACCTCTATGGGTACTCCCGAGCGCATTTTAAATGTTGCTCGTCGTGTGAAGCGCTGGCACGATCATGGTCACAAAGTGGTCGTGGTGGTTTCGGCAATGAGTGGCGAAACCAATCGCCTACTTGCTTTAGCGAAAGCCATTACCGAAACCCCTGATCCTCGTGAACTTGACCAAATGGTGTCTACGGGTGAACAGGTAACGATTTCAATGTTAGCAATGGCACTCAATTCAATTGGTGTTGATGCTAAATCGCTTACAGGCCGCCAAGTTGGCATTAAAACCGATAGCGCATTCAATAAAGCACGCATTGAGTCAATTGATACCGATGTTATGACTGGTCATTTAGATGCAGGTCGTGTGATTGTCGTTGCGGGTTTCCAAGGCTTTGATGCTGATGGCAACACCACAACTTTAGGCCGTGGTGGTTCAGACACTTCAGGCGTAGCACTTGCTGCTGCACTCAAAGCAGATGAATGTCAGATTTATACCGATGTTGATGGTGTTTACACCACTGACCCTCGTGTTGCTCCGAAAGCCAAAAAAATTGATCGCATTTCATTTGAAGAAATGCTTGAAATGGCATCTTTGGGTTCAAAAGTTCTACAGATTCGTTCTGTTGAATTTGCAGGGAAATATCAAGTACCTTTACGTGTATTATCAAGTTTTGATAATGACAATGATGGCGCATTCGACGAAGAATTTAAAAAGAACGTCGGGACACTAATCACTACTGAAGCGGAAGACAACATGGAAAATCCAATTATCTCGGGTATTGCGTTCAATCGTGACGAAGCTAAATTGACTATTTTGGGTGTGCCTGATGAACCAGGTATTGCATCTAAAATCTTATCTCCAATTGGTGCTGCAAACATTGAAGTGGATATGATTATCCAAAATGTTGAAGAAGATGGTACAACAGACTTCACATTTACTGTTAACCGTAGTGAATTAAACAAAGCCAAAGCTATTCTTGAAGCAACGGCAAAAGCAATTGGTGCACGTGAAGTTGCAACACGTGGTGACATTGTCAAAGTGTCAATTGTGGGTGTTGGTATGCGTTCACATGCTGGTGTAGCAAGTAAAATGTTTACTGCTCTTGCAGATGAAAGTATCAATATTTTAATGATTTCAACTTCTGAAATTAAAATTTCAGTGATTATTGAAGAAAATTATCTTGAGCTAGCTGTACGTGCATTACATACTGCTTTCGGTTTAGACCGTGAACATGGTGAGTCTAGCGTTCGCGGATAATTTTGAAACACTTATCATAAATTAATCGTTCACATAGGCGATAAAATACGAGAGCCGCTATAGTTTTTTCTGTAGTGGCTCTGTTATATTAGCGCTGAGGGTTTTTTATAAAATTTCAATAGATCGATAAGAATTGCTTAATTCGTCACATTTTTCTGTTAAAATTTTATCGAATACTGAGGTTGTTGCTTTCTATTTGAAATAACTATCGCAGGTTTAGCGTTTTGCAAGGAGATAAACATGCTGATTCTGACCCGTCGTGTCGGAGAAACATTAATGATTGGAGATCAAGTCAGTGTAACTGTGCTTGGTGTCAAAGGTAATCAGGTACGTATTGGTGTCAATGCACCTAAAGAAGTATCTGTACATCGTGAAGAAATATATCAACGTATTCAACACGAACGTGCAATGCATGAACATTTGCAGCACATTGATCAGGAATATCAACCATCTTTTGAAGATGCTAATTTCCAACAAAACGATTTTAACCGATAAGGTTTGATGGTTTTAAAGATAAAGTGGCTCACAAGGCCACTTTAAATTTATCAAATGTTCAAAAATATTATAATCCTAGTGCTTTTTTCACAGGAGCATAGCTACGGCGATGTTCATCAATTACCCCATGTTCTGCAATGGCTTCAAAATGTGCTTTTGTTGGATAGCCTTTGTGTTTCGCAAAACCATATTGTGGATATTTAGCATCCATTTCAACCATTTGATGGTCACGAGTCACTTTCGCTAAAATACTTGCAGCAGAAATATCAGCATGTAAAGCATCCCCACCAACAACTGCTTCACAACTCATCTGTAAACCTAATGGAATTTTATTACCATCGACACGTACATGTTCGGGAGTAATTTTTAGCCCTTCTACCGCACGGCGCATGGCAAGCAATGAGGCCTGTAAAATATTGATTTCATCAATTTCTATATGCGATGCTTCTGCAATACACCAAGCCAATGCTTTTTCTTGAATCTCAACAAAGAGCTTTTCACGTTTTTTTTCAGTGAGCTTTTTAGAGTCGTTCAATCCTTCAATCGGATTATTCGGATCAAGAATGACTGCTGCCGCTACAACAGAACCAACCAATGGTCCTCGACCTGCTTCATCCGTACCTGCGATATACATATACACGTTCCACTCGTAAAAAAAAGACTGAATAATCAGTCCTTTTTATTTTACCATAAGATTACTTCACTGCTTCAGCAACACATGCATTGATGGTTTTACTGACCGCATTTGAAACAATTGTTGCACGTGCCGATGGATCAATAGCTGCTGTTGCAAGATCTACAGCCGTTACACTTTCTGGTGCTTTTTCACTGACACAACCACAAATTTCAGATTGAATATTGGTTCTTTGTGTATCTGTCATCAATACCGTTGCGGTTTTCCATGCGGGTAAGTTATTTAATTCAGTCGTACATTTCGCATTTATTGCAATTTTTAATGCTGCATTTCCTAATGTTTGCGTCATTGATGGTGTTGCATTTCCTCCGGTAGAATCTGTCGTTGTACACGCAGAAAGAACCAAAGCCAACGGGGCAAATACTGCAATCAGTTTTTTCACAATATGACCTTTCTATACTTAAAAAAATTGTTTAGCTATTTTGCCTAAACTCAACGACAGTGGATAGCCAAATTATTCTGCATTCATGTAGTTGTCTATTATTAGGACAAAAAAAAGGAGTACCATTTTCATAATGCATTTTATATGACTCTGCGTTGCATTTTTAAAACACTCCGTTGAATTTTTACCAATGTTTCTCAACATAAAAGCCCCTATCATGTTCGAAAATACAGAAGATGACTTCACTATGCAGACACAAAATGCTTATTACACAAGAACAGCTCAGTGGCTCCATTGGATTATGGCCGTTATTTTTATTGCAGCATGGCTTGTAGGTTTCTATAGCGGTAATTTTTTAAGTTATGATGTGGATGGCTCATTTAAAGGTACTGTGATTACCTTTCATAAAAATATTGCAACTGTCATTTTATTTTTGGTCGTGATTCGTCTTTTTTGGCGATATACCCATCCTGCGCCCAAACTCCCTGATAGCATGTCGCCTATGATGAAAACATTGGCACATTTAGGGCATTTGGCATTGTATGTGATGTTACTTGCTTTACCAATTACGGGCTGTTTATTCAGTTGGAGTGCCGGACATCCTGCCCCAGTGTTGTACTTATTTGAGATACCTCGTTTAGTTCAAGAAAATGATGATATTTTAATGATTGTCAAACCCTTGCATATTTATTTGTCTTGGGCTGTGGGTTTGCTGATTGTTGGGCATATTGCAGCAGCACTTAAACATCATTTTATTGATAAAGATAATATTTTACGTAGTATGCTCCGTCAAAAAGATTAAACCTTTTTAACCCAATGCCAATACTAAAAAAGCCGATCAAGACCTCTTGCCTTGATCGGCTTTTATTTTGAATCAACATGAGTCAACGTTAATTTTTATTATTTACATTTATCTTTTTGCGTATTGGCTTTTAAGTCCCCAATAACCTACATACAAATAGCTAATTTTCCTAGACCTTTTGCTGTGGATCAAAAACAATTTTCACAGGAAAATAGCGTACAATTTTAGTGAAATTGCCCTTTGCATTATCGGCTGGTAGCAACGCTAAATCGAAGTCACTATTGCCTGAAATACAGTCTAAAGTACCGAAAAATATACTTATCGCCTTATGACAATTTAGACAATTGCGTTTCTTTTAAATTGGCTTCAATCCATAAATAATCTAAAGGTGCAATCACGAAAAGGCTTCTACCGACACTCAATTTCTCTCACTTTACGAGAAGACACTGTTCCATCTCTTGGTGCAATCAGTTGAGTCGCCCTCAAATTATTTTCACTATGATGTAAACCTGCTTAAGCTACACTTAACTCAGTCGTCAAACTTGCTCTTTGTTCCTGTAAAACTTTAATATTTTGTTCATTTTTTTGAATTTTTACTTTAGCAAATTTTGCATTACTTTGTTGAGTGATTAAGTCTTCCTTCACCATATAAAAATCACTTTTACAGAACCCACCAATATTCACTAACGCCTTTGTACATTTTAGATAACCGTAGCGAGTTGCTGTGAAGCATCAGCTGCAGAAATCTAAACTTTGACTATCACTAAATACCTGACTTAAAGTACCTTGTATCGCATTCAACACTGATTATATTTTCTCACTTTGCAACTGCACGTGCTTATCCCAATGTCGCTGAATATAGTTTTTCACACTCATTGATAAAATGGCTGAATACTCTAACTCCTCCTGTTAAGCCCAATACACGTGCATGAAAACAATGCCACAGGTAGGTCACTCAACAAGCAAAATGTCATATAACACTAAATTTAGGGTTACAAGTAAACATAATCCTGCCTAAACCCGTTAATAAAAAGGTGAGAAGTAAACCTGAAATCTGTCCAACATTTTAGCTTTATACCTTTCTGCAATTTGTTATTTGAATAGTTTTATTGTGTATAAAAATAACTTAATAAAATTCAATTATTTGTATTTATTTTCAACATGCCTATTTTTGACATTTCCCTATCTATCATTCAGTTGCATATATCTGAAAAGAATCCATCTAAAAATTTCTTTAAACCTACTTCAAAATTTCTTGTGTACAACCTTTGATACTATTCACCACAGCATTCTGAATGAGTTTATTTTTTGCAGATTCATTAATTGTTGCCATTAATACATCCTTACTTGAAACGTCATTTAAAGCATTTTCACTGACACATCCACAAATCTTTTTTTGTGCATGATCTTGTTTTGATGTCGACCAAAAAAATGAAGACGCTTGCCAAATTTTATTGGCTTTCAATTCACGGCCACATTGTTGTTCAATGAGTGGCTTTAACATTTTTTGTGCCACAGACTGATTCTTTGTTACATTATTGGTAGCATAACTCACCGAACTCATAAAAATAGTCATCATTAACATCAATAAAACTTTCACAGCTTTTCCTCAAAATTTTAAAACAACAAAAAAGCAGTGAATTGACACTGCTTTTTTGAGATTTAATTCATATTTAAATTAAACCAAAGCATCAATTTTTGCATTCCACTTATTTTTTTCTTCAGCAGAAATAAATGAAGCGTCAAATGAGTTTTTAGCTAATGTTTTCAACTCTATATCGGTCAAATCAAGTGCTTCTGCAATCGCAATAAAGTTATCATTCATATAACCACCAAAGTAAGATGGATCATCTGAATTCACTGTAACATGCACGCCTTGTTGCAATAGACGGTGAATATTATGTTCAGCCATATCCTGAACAACTTTTAGCTTTAAATTGCTCAGTGGACACACTGTTAAAGGCATCTTTTCAGCAATTAAACGTTGCATTAGTTTTGGATCTTCTTCAGAGCGTACACCATGATCAACACGGTTTACTTTCAATAAATCTAAAGCTTCCCAAACATATTCAGCTGGTCCTTCTTCACCTGCATGTGCAACGATAAGAAAGCCTGCTTCATGTGCTTTAGCAAAAACACGCTCAAATTTTGAAGGTGGATGACCCACTTCACTTGAATCTAGACCCACGGCAATAATTTGATCTTTAAATGGTAAAGCTTGCTCAAGTGTTGCAAAAGCAGCTTCTTCGCTCAAATGACGTAAAAAACACATAATCAAATGCGAGCTAATGCCTAATTTGACTTTGGCATCATCACAGGCACGTTGTAAACCATTAATTACAGTTGCAAAAGCAACTCCACGGTCAGTATGAGTTTGTGGGTCAAAGAACATTTCTGTATGTACGACTTGATCTTCAGCACATTTTTCAAAATATGCCCAAGCCAAATCATAAAAATCTTGTTCGTGAATCAGTACATTTGCCCCTGCATAATAAATGTCGAGAAAAGACTGTAAATTATGGAAGTTATAGGCTTGTTTAACTTCTTCTACCGATTTATATGGAATATCAATATTATTACGCTGAGCAATGGCAAACATGAGTTCAGGCTCAAACGTTCCTTCAATGTGTACGTGTAATTCTGCTTTGGGTAAAGCACGAATGAGTTCTAAGCGATTCATGTTACGTTCCTCGAATAAATCTTTTTTCATATGTATTGATCTATTAATGGATCATCATTCATCAATACACAAGAGATATAAAATTAAAAAAATTGAAAATAAAAAAGGGTGCAAACTGAGTTTACACCCTTCAATAGCAATGAAAAATTAGCCGCCAAATGCAACGAATTTAATCACCCAAAGTACAGCAATAATCCAAACCATATACGGTACAGTTTTCGCTTTACCTGTAAACAATTTCACCAAAGCATAGCTAATAAAACCCATTGCAATGCCATCGGCAATTGAATAGGTAAATGGCATAAATACGATGGTTAAAAATGCTGGAACGGCTTCTGTAATGTCATCCCATTCAATATTGGTGATGCCCTGAATCATCAATACACCCACAAATAATAATGCTGGTGCAGTAGCAAAACCTGGAACAGATTGAGCCAATGGTGCAAGGAACAAACACGCAATAAACAATAGACCAACGACAACTGCTGTTAAACCTGTACGTCCACCTGCAGCAACTCCTGCTGAAGATTCAATATAAGGTGTTGTTGAAGATGTACCTAAAACTGCACCAGCAACAATTGCAGTCGAATCAGCAAATAAAGCCTTTTTCAAACGTGGCAATTTACCGTCTTTGAGTAAGCCTGCACGATGTGAAACGCCAACCAATGTTCCTGTTGAGTCAAATAAATCGACCAAGAAGAAGACGAAAATCACACCCACTAAACTTGCGGTAAATAGACCTTCAAAGTTCATTTGTAAGAATGTCGGTGCAATAGAAGGAATTGTTCCAACCACACCTTTAAACTCATTCAAGCCTAATGCTGTTGCAAGACCTGTCACGACTAAAATACTGATAATAATTGCGCCACGCACTTTAAAGAAATGCATAACCACAATCATAAGAAAGCCTAAAAGCGTCAGTAAAACTGTTGGTTTACTTAAATCACCTAAACCTACTAGCGTTGCTTGATTAGCAACAATAATTCCTGAGTTTTTCAATGCAACTAATGCAAGGAATAAACCAATACCACCACCAATGGCAAACTTCAAAGACATTGGAATAGCATTGACAATCGCTTCACGAATTTTAAACATGCTAATTGCAATAAATACTAAGCCTGATACAAAAACAGCTGCTAAAGCAGTTTGCCAAGGTACACCCATGCCTAAACATACCGAATACGTGAAATAAGCGTTTAAGCCCATTCCCGGTGCCAGTGCAATTGGATAGTTTGCAACAATACCCATGACCAAACAGCCAATTGCAGCAGCCAAACAGGTTGCAACAAAAACAGCACCATGATCCATACCTGTTTCAGAGAGAATCAACGGATTCACAATGATGATGTAACACATTGTCAAAAATGTCGTTAAACCCGCAAGGATTTCGGTTTTGAACGTTGTTTTATTCTCGCTGAGTTTAAATAAGCGTTCGAGCAAACCCGCTGAAGGATTTGGATTCGTCATTGTAGAGCCCCTGCAATTTGAGCTATGCGGAAGAAAATGATCTATTTAAAGATGCATGCCAAGTCAGCAAAATGCATTCAATAAATGTACCAAGAATAAGTAATAGATATAAATAAATTGAATGAAAAAAGCTGCATCATTTGCAGCTTTCTATACAATTGATTTCAATCAGGCTTATACACCTGAAACATTCATACCCTTTAATATTTAAAATTATAACATACTGTTTTAAAAAAATTAGCATCTCACGATAAGCGTATGTAAACACATTAGACATTTCTTTATTGTGCTTTCTCAACATACGCTTAAAAACTGACAATAATCATTTATACTGAATCTAATTCAATGCATTATTTTCTGTGAGTAAATGCTGATTATAAGGATTACTTTCAATTATTTTAATCGACTGATGTGCATCCTTAATAATCTGTATCACTTCTGCCTGCTTTCTCTTTTTTTGCACATCAAGATAAGATAAATACCCCACGCAGAGTATTACGCTTAAACCCACACCAATCGGTAACATCAACTTATACATTTTAATGACCCATATTCTTATTATTGCTCAATAATTATATACAAACGATCATGTCTCGATGATTTTTTTATTACATAATAAGCTTAATCACTATCATTTTTTTTGATGCGTTATTTCATTAAATTGTCACTCAATTTTGTTATGTAAACAAACTCTCAAGCATTAATTAGAATAGTTGAGAATTTGTTTATTTGAAAATTAGTTTTATTCATTCAAAGTTCTAATGACTAAACCCCACTGATCATAAGCCTATTAATAATGACTAGTGCATTGGAACTTCTTCCAAATCTTGCTGTTTTGCACCAAGTTCTGACCGTACGACTTGTTGTTCAAAACCCGCTCGATCAATTTCGGCACGCTCACTTCGATCCATCAATGAGACAACACAACTCACAATAAAAGCTAAAGGCATCGAAAATAATGCAGGATTATCATAGGGGAAAATAGCTGCTGCATGCCCCATCACCCCGACCCATACCGTTGGTGATAAAACTACAAAAATGATTGCAGAAATAATTCCTGTAAAACCACCCCAAATTGCGCCACGAGTCGTTAAATCTTTCCAATACATTGCCAAAAACAAAACCGGAAAATTTGCAGATGCAGCAATACCAAAAGTCAGCCCCATCAGAAAGGTAATATTCATTTTTTCAAAAAGGATGCCGCAAGCAATTGCAATTATTCCCAATCCAATCACAGCAAAACGTGAAACTGCCATTTCTTGTTTTTCAGTTGCTTCACCTTTTTTGATTACTTTTTGGAACAAATCATGTGAAATAGCAGATGCACCCGCAAGCGTTAAACCTGCCACTACAGCCAAAATCGTTGCAAATGCGACAGCAGACAAGAAACCAAGTAATAAATTACCACCGAGCGCGCCAGCTAAATGAATTGCAACCATATTTGAGCCACCGATGAGCTCACCACCGACGATTCCATCGACATAGAAATTTGGATTTGTTCCTATAATCGTCACAGCAGCAAGTCCGAGAATGCATACTAAAATAAAGAAATAACCAATATAACCAGATGCATAAAATACCGATTTACGTGCATCTTGTGCATTAGAAACAGTAAAGAATCGCATAAGAATATGTGGCAAACCCGCTAAACCAAAAATTAGACCAATGGATGTAGAAAGTGCATTAATTGGATTTGAAAGCATTGAACCAGGTTCAAGTACTTTCTGCCCAAGTTGATGATTTTGTACAGCCGCAGCAGCTAAACGATCAAAACTAAAGCCAAAATAACGCAGACATAAAAAGACCAATAGCGTACCACCAAACAATAGTAAAATAGCTTTTACGATTTGAATCCATGTCGTTGCGAGCATGCCACCAAACATGACATATACCAGCATTAAACAACCAACTAGCATGACTGCAAATTTATAATCAATACCGAATAAAAGCTTAATTAACTGTCCTGCACCGACCATTTGTAGTAATAAATAACAACTAACTACAATCAGGGAACCACACGTTGCAAGAATACGCGTTTTTGACGGATCTAAACGATATGAGACAATATCTGAAAAAGTATATTTACCTAAATTCCTTAAACGCTCCGCCATTAAAAAAGTCAAAATTGGCCAACATACAAAGAATCCCGTGACATAAATAAAACCATCATACCCTTTAAAAAATACCATACTCGATGCACCAAGTAAGGTTGAGGCAGACATATAATCACCCGCGATCGCTAAACCATTTTGTTGCGCAGAAATTGAGCCTCCTGCGGTATAAAAATCATCTTTAGAGTGTGTTTTTCTCGCTGCATGCCATGTAATGAGTAATGTAATTCCAACAATCACGCAAAACATGCTAATTGCAGTCCAATTAAGTGAGTGTATCTTAGTCGCAGCTTGAGCTTTACTCGTAAAACCCATTATTAGAATAGAAAGTACATATTTATTCATATTGATACTCCCTTTTAAGCTGTGCTTTGACTTGGTCAAAATGGCGATTGGTTATATAAATATATACCCCTGTAATGAGCCAACTTAAAATAATCACTAGAGCTGCGATAGGCATGCCAACCGTAATAGATTGATTGCCAAGTGTTTGTGCCAATAGTTGCGGATTAAAGCATGCCACACCTATAAATATGAAATAAATCAATAAGACACTCATACTCAACCACATAGCAAAACGATTTCGTGATTTGACCATATTTTTAAATGTCGCATCATTTATGATGGCGTCTTCTATTTGTTGCTTCATTATAATTACTCCCTGTTATGCCCGTTTTTAATTTTTAAACAGCATCCATTTGCTGAAAATAATCGTGATATTGCTCCCTTAAATGCTTTTTACTGATTTTCCCTGTTGGCGTATGTGGAATTTCTTTTACGCTAATTGTCGCCGATGGCAGTGACCACTTATGTAAATGATTTGATAAATACATCAACATTTCTTCATGACTCAAAGTTTGATTTTCCTTTGCCACCACAACTAAAAGAGGTCTTTCGCCCCATTTTGGATGAGCGACTGCAATAACAGCCGCTTCTAAAATTTTAGGATGACCCATTGCAGCATTTTCAACTTCAACACTACTAATCCATTCGCCACCAGACTTAATCATATCTTTCGCACGATCAGTAATATGCATATAGGCATGCGTATCTATCGTGGCAATATCGCCTGTATCAAATCATTGTCCATAAGTCTGCTGTTCAATCTGAGCTTGTTGTCGCGATAATTGTTGTGCAGATGTATGGATATATTGATGAACGACAGTATGTCCTCGTATTTCAAGAATGCCTTCTTGTACACCATCGTGAGCTAATAAATGACCGTCATGATGACGTAATTGCATTTGCATTCCAAACACAGGACGACCACACTTAATTACTTGTGTTTCAAAATTTTTTTGATCTATTTGAGTTCGATTAATTGCCCCTAAAGAACTCGTTTCAGTCATACCCCAGCCATTTTCAATTTGGATACCTAGCGCATGCATACTCTGAATCAATGCTAGAGGTGCTGCTGACCCACCTGAAATTGCGCGTTTTAAATTGAGTTTAATCTGAGGATGATTTGATAAATATTCTTTAAATGCTGTCCAAATAGTGGGCACAGCCATCGAAATATCAACATTTTCTGCTTGCATAAGACTGACGAGTTTTTCGGTTTGTCCTGCAAACTGATTGGGCCAAACCAACTTTGCACCACATAAAATACCGTTGAATGGCATATCCCACGCACTAATATGATAAAGCGGCACAATTGGCATCATTACACTGCTGCGATGTAAACCTACAGCATCATTCATACTCATAATCAGTGCATGCAATACCGTACTTCGATGCGAATACAACACACCCTTAGGCTGCCCTGTCGTACCTGATGTGTAACACAGCCCGCTTGCTCGTTGCTCAGGAATATCCTGCCAATCGTAACATTCAGGTTGAATATTGATTAATGCTTCATAAAATTGGAATGGAAATTCTGCCATTAGCTCATTTTGAATATCACCAAGAACAATCACATATTTTAAAAAACTTTGGAACTCTTCATAAAATTGATTAAGTAAAGGTACACATTCAGGTTCTATTAAAAGTACCTCATCACGTGCATCTAAAATAATTTGCTTAATTTGTGCAGGTTGAAGTTTAGGATTGATCGTGTGATAAATTCGTCCTGTACAAGGAATGGCATAATGCAATTCCATATGTTGATGGGTATTCCACGCCAAAGTACCAACTTTTGCATCAAAAGAAATACTTAGTTGATCCAGCACATGCGCAAATTGAGCGACTCGCTTAAACGCAGCTTTATAGGTATAACGATGCGTACTCACACCATCTGATTTAAGTGAAACAATTTCCTGATCTGCATGTACCATCATTGCATGTTGCATGATTGAGGTAATGTTCAGATTACAGTGCATCATAAGTCCATTCATGATTATTCTATCCTTACACAATTTTACAACTGAGTTTCAAATAGAATATTGCAACTATGATGCCAACTATTTAATTATTATTTTTCAATAATTTATTGTTTTTTATTTAATCTAAAACAGTTCAATATTGAAATTTTTTCAAATATGAAATACTAAAATTGAATAAATAGTAAAAAACTAAACCTTCAATAACTTCATTTTCCGCCATAGCGTGGTACGGCTAATATTCAAATTTTGAGCCGCAATATCTAAATTTCCATCTGCTGTTGCGATGGCTTGTTCAATCAATTGTAATTCTTGATTGACTTTGACTGCTTTTAAGGGGCTCAATTGTGCATCGAAATGAGTATCGAAATCACGTTGTTGAAACAGTTCAGGAATATGTAAGCTCATAAATGTTTGATTAAGCATAGAATGATCAAGCTGCCACATCACTGCAAGTCGTTCAATGATATTTTCAAGTTCACGAATATTGCCTGGCCAATGATATTTTTGTAAGGCTTTGAATAAAAATGCAGGCATATTTTCTACATTTAAAGCATGTTTTTTTAAAAAATGTTCAACCAAAAGTAAAATATCAACACGGCGCTGTTTCAACGATGGAATATACACACGCAAAATATTCAAACGGTAATATAAATCTGCTCGAAACTCTCCAGATTTAACCTTTTCATCAAGATCACAGTGAGTTGCCGCAAGTACACGAATATTCACTGTATGGCTGACTGTTGCACCTAAGCGATTAATTTGACGCTCCTGTAACACACGTAAAAATCGTGTTTGTAAATGCAACGGCATATCACCAATTTCATCGAGGAATAAAGTGCCATTGTGTGCAGCTTCAATCAACCCAACCTTGCCATTTTTTTTTGCCCCTGTAAAAGCCCCTTCCACATAACCAAATAATTCACTTTCAAGAATACTTTCAGGAAATGAAGCACAATTAATTGCCACAAAAGGCGCATGGGCACGTGAGCTTTGTTGATGAATACTTTGAGCCAATAACTCTTTACCTGTTCCACTTTCACCAGTAATCAAAATAGTGGCTTCAGTTTGAGCATATTGTTTGGCAAGTAAAATACTTTGTTGGAGTTGAGGATCTCGCGTGATTAAATCAGTGAAACGATAACGTGTATTAAACTTTCCGACTGAAACTTTCCGAAATTCACCACTCGACTGTTCAAGTGTGTCGAGATCTTGCACACTTAAAATAAAGCCATCGATATGCTCTGCTTTGAGCACCGATAAATGTGCTGCAAGCTTCTTCGCACCCACATATAATATTTGATGAGTATTTTCGATATTTAAATCAAAATTTTTAAACAGCCTATCAACTGGCTGATTTAAAAGACTGTGCTCAGTTTGCCCCAATAGAGCAAGCATAGATTGATTGGCAAAATGAATTCTACCTGTCTTTAAAATCAGACAAATACCGTCGGTCAAATGGTTGAAAATTTCAGTTAAACGCTGATTTTGCTGTTTTTCTTCTCGGATTTTTTCGAGTCGCTGTAGTGCACTATAAATATGATCTTGTAAAGAATTTTGACTAATAGCAAGCTGTGCCGCTAGACCTAAATTAAGTGCCATTTCGACTGCAACAGGTGAACCAATCACTGCATCAAACTGCTGTTTACGCACCTGCTCGACCGTTTTTTTCGCAGCTAAAAATGAATCGTAGCTGAATTGTTCTATTTGCAATGCAAAAACGTCAGAATATTGCGTCAAGTTAACACTAGAAGCATTGCCCAATAAGGCAATTTTACGGTATTGCTTTAAATTGGAGATGGCTTGAATGACATCAAAAGCCCCTGTTCGAATAGGATGTAATTCTATAGGCAATTTTTTTTGTAAATAGTGCGCCGTTGCACCCGTACACAGTAAAATTTGACTACCATTTTCAACGAGTTGCTGTGCCACTTCAAGTACATCGGAAATATGGCATTCAACAAAACCAACTTGTTCCGAATGCATCTGTGCTAAAGTTTGCTCAGCAAGCTGACGAAACCCATTCATACTTGGCGTTTTAATATAACTCACCAAAATATTAATCGGTTTCTGATTCAGCATGATTTTTCTTCCTTATACGAGTGCACCACAACTGTGCCCACAATCCACTTTAATTTCTACACCGGTCATTCCACGACCTGCCTCTGATGCTAACAACAATAGCGCTCCATTTAAATCGGAAAATTCAACAAAACGGCGCATAGGAATACGTTTTAAAATTGCTTGCCCTACATCGCTGAGTAAATAATCTTCATTAATTTCAGTCACCATATAACCCGGTGCAATCGCATTGACACGTACATTGTAGCGAGCCAATTCTGCTGCCATCACTTCGGTTAAATGTCGTAAACCTGCTTTTGATGCACAATAAGGTGAAACACCTAGATTAATCGATTGAGATAAAATAGAGGTTATATTGACAATAGAACCTTTAACTTTATGTTTTCCCATGTGTTTAACAACTTCTTGCGAACACATCCAAGGTGCTTTAAGATTTGTTCCAAGTACCAAATCCCAATCATCATCGGTGTTCTCTAGAAAGCGTTTACTGTTGCCCACGCCTGCATTATTGATGAGTACATCGACCTGAACCTGCTTTGATTCCAAATCACTCAACATCGCTTGCACTGCTTGACGATCATTAATATCAAACTGATATGAATAAATTTTGACTGCATATTGCAGTGCAATTTTTTGTTGTAATTGCTCTAGTCGTTCTGCCCGTCTTGCGCAAATAATAATATTTGCACCATGTGAAGCAAAAAACTCTGCAATATGTTGCCCTAAACCGCTCGATGCACCAGTCACAATAATATTTTTATCTTTAATATTAAACATTTTAAGATTCTCCATAATCTATGATTTCAATTTAGCGGTAATACACTTTTGTTTTAGGTTTTACCGTTCAATAGTTTTTGTGAAATACTCATGCGATGTACCTCATTGGCACCATCATAAATACGGAATCCTCGTGCATCTTTGAAGATTTTACAAACTAGATTTTCATCGGTAATTGCCTGCCCACCGAGCATTTGCAAACTACGATCAATCACCTTCCAAATATTTTCTGAGCTAATGACTTTGACAAGACTAGACTCATAATTTCCTTTTTCATTTAGATCAAGTACTTGTGCACAGTAATGCACGGCTAAACGGGTACTGAGCAAATCCATTTCATTATCAGCGAGCATAAAGCCTACGCCTTGATGATCACCCAAGCGCTTACCAAAGGTTTCACGTTCACGTGCATATTGAGTCGCAAGATCATGCGCACGGCGAGCTTGTCCGAGCCAACGCATACAATGTGTTAAGCGAGCAGGTGCAAGACGAACTTGTGCATATTTAAAGCCTTTGCCAATTTCACCAAGTACATTTTCTTTTGGAATACGCAAATTCTCAAAACGTAAAATGCCATGACCGCCACTAAAACATGAATCCATGGCATTCATATTTTTTTCTAAAATGAAGCCTTCTGCATCAGTTTCAGTTAAGAACATCGATGCCGTGCCGTCTTCCATTTTTGCCATAATAATGGCAACTTTAGCACCATCGGCACCCGTAATAAGCCACTTACGCCCATTAATGACATAATCATCTCCATCCAATGTTGCTGTGGTAAGCAGCATTGTTGGATCTGAACCTGCACCAGGTGCAGGTTCAGTCATTGCAAAGCAAGAACGAATTTTCCCCTCAACCATCGGCTTTAACCAACGTTTTTTCTGCGCTTCACTCGCTACAATATCCATCAAGTGGATATTGCCTTCATCAGGAGCATGAACATTCATTGCTGTTGGTCCTAATGGGGAATAACCCGCTTCTTCAAAAGCTACTGCTTTTTGAATATGCGTCCATCCCTGCCCCCCCATTTCCACACTTGCATGCGGGGTTAATAGATGATGTTCACGTGCCTTTTCAATTAATTCAGCACGTAATTCATCACTTGGTCCATGACTGTCTTGACGAGGATCATTTTCATAGGGAATCACCACATCACGAATAAACGTACGGACACGTTTTTGTAATTCGAGTAATTCAGGACTCAGTGTTTTCATATCATTTCTCGTTTAAATCCATTTGTTTTCATATATATTTGATACACATCATCAAGTGCATTGTGTGTTTCATTAATCTTTAGAACATTATGAGCTGTAAAGTTTTGCAGCAAAATTCGGGTTTCTATGATCTGATCATTTTCAATAAAATAATCCAATATATTAAGACAAGCATAATTCTGTTCTTGTACCTGAATATCCTTTTGATTTAAGCCATGTGCATGATTGAGAAAAATACGATTCACCGCATCATGTGAGGACACTAAAATATGTTGATGCTGTAAATCTGCTTGTTGTAGCAGTATTTTTTCTAACCAATGGGTTGTGCGCGCTTCAAATTCATGCCAACGTTCACCTTGCATAAAAGTATCTAAAGCATAACGCCTATGTTGATAGGCTTTTTTAATGACAATATGTGCCTGAGTCGAATCAAGCTCTTTTAAACGTCCAGACTTAATTTCACGAATATCATCACAAGACTGAATTATTGAGTTACGCTGCGTACTTGCTAAAATTTGAGCTGTTTGAATAGAACGTGGCATGGTCGATGAAAAAATTTGATCCATCTGCACTGCTTTTAATTGTTCAGCCAACTGACTGATTTGCGCTATACCCGTTGCAGACAATCGTGCATATTTAGGATTCACAGGTTGATGTTGCTTATCAAAATATTGCACATGACCATGACGTACCAAATAAACACGAACCCTTTTTATCATGTTGATTTTCCTGTTTTAATCAGGCTCATTTCAAGTTCATTGAGTTGTTGTAAAATAGCTAACGCATCAGACTGAAAAGCTGTACGCATATCCTGTGAAAGCTGCTCCATACTTTGTTCCACATCCTGCACAGGAAACTGAAAATGTTGCTGAAACAAATCAAGTTGTTTGGTCTGTGCACGTTCAGACGATTCAATAAAATTTTTCAGAATTTCAAAACTACGCTGTAACATCAATAGGTTATAACGAGATTCTGGATGTTTAGGCATCAACTCATGTTTCAGTGTGGCTTGACTCGCTTGGATCAATTCTAGAATTCTTTGTTGAGTCATTCTTTTTCTCCAATGATATCCAAAATGTTTTTCTCAAGCTGTGGTACTAAAAACTCAGTGAGTGCTAATTCTAAAGAAGCTTGGGTATTATTTTGATTACGGTTGGACTGTTGCATTGCAATAATTGCCCAACGCACATGCGATAAAATATGCCAAAATTTCAATTCAAATTCAGGGATATATATCTCAGTGCGCTCAGCATAGGCTTGCATGAAATTCTTATATGCACCAATTCCGCCTGCAATTTGATTGTCTTGACCAAAACGCCAACATTTTGCAGTAAACCAACCAATATCTTCACGGCGATCCCCCCAATGGCTAAATTCCCAATCTAAAATACCCGACACATGATCTTGATTAATCATGATATTTCCTATGCGATAATCGCCATGAATCAAGACTAAATCATCAATTACAGGCTTTTCATTCAACATCCAACTCAATGCAAACTCAAGTACAGGACGATGTCTTTGTAATTTATCGAGTTGTGCATATAAGTCAGCAATTAAGTCGCTTAGATACGTCTCTTTTTGTGGTTTTGGTAAAATTTTTTCAATCTCGGCATCAGTTTCAATCTGATGCAAATCTGCTAAACACTGCCCAATATCTTTTAAGATTTTTTGTTGTAATGTCTCATCTTTCAAACGAACCAATTTATGACCTTCTGCACTCCCTGAAATTTTTTCCATTATAAAAAAATCACTATTTAAAAAATTATCTTTTTTTTCAAATAATAAGGGCTGTGGCACACAAATATTTAACGCATGTAAACGTTCGAGTAAACGATATTCCTGCTCACGGTCAGAACTAACTTCTACGCTTGTTTCAGAATTTTTTCTCAGTACAATTTCAAAATTTTCATGATTTTTCTGACCTAAAATTGCCCAGTTTTCTTGAATTGCACCACCACTGAGTTTTTTGATACTCATGTCTGTATTTCGATCAAAATCTAGTCGCTGTACAAGCAGATTTTTTAAATCCTGAAATTGCACGTCATCCATAATACATCTCCTTTTCAGTAATAGGTTAGCAAGGAGTATGCCAATTTTATTTTTATTAAATATCAATTAGTTAAAATTATTATTAGTTTACAATAATGAAATAATGTTTCAAAAATGAAAAAACGTCCCTCATTGTTTTATAGATAGAAGCTGTCATAACAATTTGAAATTTTTATTTTAATGAAATAGATCTGAGAATAGAGTAGTACGATTGAATGATATTAATCGTTGACATATAAGGACTTTGGCTTATTCACTCGCACATATTTTCATTGCAAAAATTGTATTGAATAAGCCTCAATATAAGATCAATAACTTCAAAAAGTTTGATCTTAGACTTTTATCACGTTGTATCTGATTTAGAGCACGTATTTCCAAATAATAAAACCAAGGAAAAAGCCTAAAAATGAATACGAAGTAATAATGAAAAAAACAAACCATGCTTTGTTTTTGGTGTTAAAAAAATTCATACATTCATCTCACTTGAGCAGATGTCATTATTTTGAAGATTTCTGATTCGAAATAAAATATACAGTTTTGATCAAAAATACTATAACAGATGATAACAGCACGTTTAATGCTCATCTATATATGCATATGTTAATACTATATTTTATATCATTTTTTATAAAATTCACTATTCAATATACATTTCGCTATTTTTCAAAAAAATACACAGCTCATGTTAAAATTAAACTGGAATATTTATTTTGAGTTCCACTGTATCGCATAAATATAGTCGATGATTGACAGAATCTATAACGCATTGCATTTCCATACCATAGAGCATTCCTTTTTATGTATAAATCAGAACAACTTGCACTCAGTTTGAAACATCTCATTGAAAGTGGTTTTTGGAAAGCGCATGAAAAACTCCCTTCTTTACGTCAGCAAGCCAATACTTCAGGTTTTAGCTTAATGACAGTGATGAATGCTTATCAAGATTTAGAAGCACAGGGTCTGATCTATTCACGGACAAAGCTCGGTTACTTTGTTGCCGAAGTACCCATCACAAATGCTTATAAAACCAATGTTATACTAAATGAACAGATTGAGATTAATTCTTTAATTTTTCGCTATTTAAAATCGATTCAAAATGAAAATATTACTCCTTTTGGGAGTGCATTCCCAAATAGCCAATTGTTGTTTTCAGCAAAATTGATGCAAACATTGGCACAACAATCTAAATATCGTCAAAACTATGAACAAATGCCAAGCCTTCCTCCTGGGAATATTGAACTAAGAAAATTAATTGCACAACGTTATAGTATGCAAGGCATTCAAACCGATCCTTCTGATATTGTCATTACCTCTGGAGGATTGGATGCTTTAAATCTCTCACTCAAAGCTCTAACCCAAGCAGGAGATTATATTTTATTGCAGGAAACTATTTTCTATGGCGCATGGCAAGCTGCGGAACACTTGGGTCTAAAAGTCATTAGCATTCCAGAGCATCTTGAATATGGGTTTGATGTAGAAGCCTTTAAAGATGCCATTACACGCTATCCAATTAAAGTCTGCCTACTCATGTTAAACAGCCACAACCCTGTTGGCTTTACCGTCAGCGATGAAATTAAGCTGCAATTAGCACAGCTTTTACATGAGCATCAAATTTACTTAATTGAAGATGATGTTTATGAAGAACTTTATCATGGGCATAAAAAACCCTTATCTATGAAATATTTTGATCAACAAAATTGGGTACTACACTGTTCATCTTTTTCAAAAACGCTTGGTGCTGGTTTTCGTATTGGTTGGGTCTATGCAGGAAAATTTTCTGAACATATCCAACATTTGCAATTGATGAGTACCATTTCAGTCAATTCACTGATTCAAAATGCTTTGGCAGAATATTTATCTCATCGACATTATGAAAAGCATTTAAAAATGCTTCGTAGTACGATGAAACGTTTAAAACTACAATATTATCAATACTTATCTACGCATTTACCTGACTCATTTAAAATAAAACTCTATCCTTCAGGCTATTTTCTTTGGATTAGTTTACCTAAATATCTAAATAGTCATCTGATTTATCAGCAGTTATTGGAGCAAAATATTGGTGTTGCACCTGGTACATTATTTTATCAAATGGAAAAAGAATACCATCACATTCGTATCAATTGCTCATTTGAAATAGATGAAAATATTGAAATAGCGCTTAATCAGCTCATTCAACACCTAAAAGAATAAATGCCAATCAATACACTCAAACAACAATAATATGAGGAATAAATAACCTAGATTGGTGATTATGCTTTATTTTTCACTTAATTTTGGCGCAATATGTAAATATTAATTTTCATTATTTATTATATAATCAAGTCTTTAGCTAGTTTTGCTAATTATATTTTTATATAGGGATATTATGAAAAAAGTTTTTGGGGCAATCTTTATTACACTGATCAGTACAAGCGTATTTTCTCAAGATATTACAGGAACATGGCGCTATATTGATGACAAAACAGGTGAACCAAAAGGTTTAGTTAAAATGGAAAAACAAGCCAATGGCACGTACGCAGGAACCGCACTCAAAGCAACTCCTCGACCTGGTTATACACCAAAAGAATTTTGTACCAACTGCCCTGCACCTTACACCAATAAGCCAATTATTGGCATGCAAGTCATTTCAGGTTTAAAAACTGAAGATCAAATAAATTATACCAATGGCAAAATTATTGATCCTGTCTCAGGCAAACTCTATAGCCTAAAAGGTAAAGTCAGTCCAAATGGTAAGAAACTATTTTTACGTGGCTATATTGGTGTTTCAGCTGTGGGGCGTAGCCAAACTTGGTTGAGAGTAGAATAGCTTTTAAATTGCTACACAATAAAAATGCTGAATCAGCCTACACTATTCAGCATTTTTATATACACTCAACTCACTTAAATCTTAACTTTTCCACTCAAAACCACTAAACGCATCATCTTTTTTCAAAGTATTTTCAACAGCATTAGCAAGCTGCTTAATCATACTTTGCGTAGCAATTTTCTTAAACCAGACTTGTTCTTCATCTGCATGAGCAGAAATTTGACAGGTCAACAAACCTTTATCATTTAATTGACAATATACACCTAAGCCAATTGGATGATTTTCTACACTTACCGCAATATTTTCTTCTGAATGCGCAGTTTCAGTCTTAAAACCATATTCTTTAAGCGATTGAGACAATAGATCAGTTACATATTCCTGAGTGACATGACATGCATTGCCCTGAGCTTCACTTTTGATATGATTTTCACAGTTTGCAGTAAATTGTAATGTTCTCATCGCTTCATCCAAAAGACTTTATAGTTGTATGGTTTTAGAATAAGCAATAAAAACAAAACAGCCAAGCGTTTGCTTGGCTGTTGTCGAACAAATATACAAAAACTAGACCAAAGATTAGCGATTAAATTGGTTTGAAACTTATTCAGTCACCTGAATCTGCAAACCCGCTTGATTGGTCAATTGCGTAAATGTTGGAAAGCTCGTTGCAACTGTTTCTGTACCAACAATTTTGATTTCACCCGAATTACGCAAACCCGCCATTGAGAAGCTCATGGCAATACGATGATCGTGGTGTGATTCAATTTCCCCACCTGTGAAGATTGCACCCCACTCACCTGATTTGCCTTTTCCTTCAATAATAATACCATCGTCAGTTGGTGTACAATCGATCCCCATGGTTTTTAACCCATCTGCCATCACTTGGATACGGTCGGACTCTTTTACACGAAGTTCAGCAGCACCCGTCAAAATCGTTTGCCCTTCTGCACATGCAGCCGCAATAAATAGTGATGGAAATTCATCAATTGCCAATGGTACTTGATCTTCTGGCATATGAATGCCTTTGAGTGTACGTGTTCCGCGAATACGAATGTCTGCAATTGGCTCACCGCCTGCAATACGCTCATTTTCAACGGTTAAATCTGCACCCATTTGTTTTAGGATTTCAATTACACCAGTACGTGTCGGGTTAATACCCACTGCTTCAAGCGTTACATCCGAACCTTTGGTAATGGCAGCGCCGACCATAAAGAACGCAGCAGAAGAAATATCAGAGGGTACTTGAATGTCAGTCCCCACTAATTTTCCACCTCCTTGTAGCGAAATACGATTGCCTTCAGTTTTTACATCATAACCAAAAGCACGAAGCATACGTTCTGAATGATCACGAGTAGGTTCAGGTTCAGTCACTGAAGTTTCGCCCTCAGCCCATAAACCTGCCAATAGAATCCCTGATTTCACTTGTGCAGATGCCATTGGCAAATCATAGTGAATGCCTTTTAGAGCTTGTGCACCTGTAATCGAAATCGGTGGCGTACCACGCTCACCTGTCGTTTGAATTTGTGCACCCATTTCACGTAAAGGCTTCGCTATACGCTCCATTGGGCGTTGAGAAAGTGATGCATCACCTGTCATCACAGAGTCAAAAGCTTGAGCCGACAACATGCCTGAAAGCAAGCGCATTGATGTACCCGAGTTCCCCATATATAGTGCAGTTTTCGGTGCTTTTAGACCATTCATACCAACACCATGAATGGTTACTTCACCATTCTTAGGACCTTCAATACTCACGCCCATATCACGGAATGCTTGTAAAGTTGCAAGTGCATCTTCACCTTCAAGGAAACCTGTCACATGCGTTGTGCCTTCTGCAATCGCACCAAACATGATGGAGCGATGTGACACTGATTTGTCACCCGGCACGGTAAATTTACCTTTAAATGTCTTATCACCTGGCAAAATGGTAAATTGTTGTGTCACCTTATTTTTCTCCATCAAAGGTTTTTGAGCGAGCATATGATTGAAATGTTGACGTGCTGCTTGAGCATGTCCGAGCAATCCCATCAATGCCTGTGAATTTTCATTTTCAATGAGTTGGCGTAATGTTTTAAGTTGAGCTTCAAATCCATCTACAGCATTGAGTATTGCTTTTTTATTAGCAAAAAAGATGTCATGCCACATTTGTGGATCACTCGCTGCAATCCGTGAGAAATCACGAAAACCACCTGCTGCATAACGAAAAATATCGAAATTATCTTCACGATTTGCAAGTTGTTCAACCAAGTTGAATGCCATTAAATGTGGTAAATGACTCGTATGCGCAAGCACTTCATCATGCTTTTCCACATCCATACAAATAACTTCGGCTTTCGCTGCTTGCCAGAGCTGAATCAATTTATTCACTGCCCAATCTGCACTACTTGGTAATGGCGTGAGAATCACTTTATGATTGGCAAATAAATCGACTTTACCTGCATGCACACCTGTATGTTCTGCACCAGCAATTGGGTGTCCCGGAACAAACCCAACAGGTAGTACATCACCAAACACAGCTTTAGCTGCATCAACCACATTACCTTTGGTACTTCCAACATCAGTAATAATGCAGTTTTCTGACAAATAAGGCTGAATACTTGCAAGTGCTTTTTGCGTTGCACGAACAGGCAAGGCTAAAACCACTAAATCAGCATCTTTCACTGCATCGGCAGGATCGGTAAAACCTTCAGAAATCAATCCTAAAGCTTTGGCATCTTCCAAGGTTTTTTTCGAACGTGTTGAAGCAACAATAGTATTTGCTAAATTTTCCGCAAGAATTACCCGAGCAAGACTTGAACCTATTAGCCCAAGCCCAATAAACGCAACTTTTTTAAACATAGGTTGTGACATGATGCTATTTCAGACCTTCAACCTAAACTTAAAGTACAGCAATTGGGTATGAACCCAATACACGCACTTCTTTCACTAATGGGCGAATTTCTTCAATCGCAGCTTTTACATTGTCCTGTTCTACATGACCTTCAAGATCAATAAAGAACACGTAAGCCCATTTTTCAGGTAACGCAGGACGAGTTTCAATACTGGTCAAGCTAATGTTATGTTTAGCAAATGGTGCAAGAATCTCAAGTAACGCTCCTGCACGGTCATGTGCAGAAATGAGTAATGATGATTTATCATTACCACTTTGCGGCACTTTTTCACGGCCAATCACAAGGAAACGTGTCGTATTTTCAGGATTGTCTTCAATATTGCCATGCAAAATTTCAAGATCATAAATACTTGCAGCCACATCTGATGCAATCGCTGCTGAATGCCACTCATTACGAATACGACGAGCAGCTTCTGCATTTGAACTGAGTGCAACTCGCTCTACACCTGGATAATGTGCATCCAACCAACCACGACACTGTGCCAAAGTTTGTTGATGAGCATAAATCTGTTTAATACTATCTTTACGCGTATTTGAAGACACTAAAAATTGGTGATGAATACGCAATTCAACTTCACCAATGACATTCAAATGTGATGCTTTAAAACAATCTAAAGTATGATTCACAACGCCTTCAGACGAGTTTTCTACAGGCACTAAACCGTAGTGCGCGCTACCCGCTTCCACTTCACGGAACACTTCATCAATGGTTGGCAATGGACGAACCACTGCATCTTGACCGAAATGTTTCAATACGGCTGAATGCGTATATGTTCCAACAGGGCCCAAAAATGCAATGCTTTGCGGTGCTTCAAGTGCCAAACATGCCGACATAATTTCACGAAACAAACGAGCCATAGTTGTATCGGACAACGGGCCTTCATTACGCTCCATCACATTTCGTAGAACTTGAGCTTCACGTTCAGGGCGATAAAACAACGGATTCTCTTCTGCTGCAAATTTCGCTTTTGCGACAGCTTCAGCCAATTTGGCACGGCGGTTGATCAGTTGTTGAATCTGTTGGTCGACAGAATCAATATCGTCACGGATTTGAGAAAGATCGAGAGAGGTTGCTTGTTGATCAACGTTGATCATTGTTATATCGCCCTATGAAAATCGAGATTACCCGAGGTTTTAAGTTTAAATAGTATAACAATAGTTCAGTACGATTTGTTGTGCAATACGCCTTTTATCCAACAGCTTATTGCAATAAAACAATAATTCATCACCCCAAAACAGATGAACAAAATCATTTTTTACTTTTTAGCAGTTCTCTCTATAAAAATTCGTAAAATCAGAAAAATTTGCACAAAAATACATAGACTTGGTTAAAATTACGTTACATAACGATTCAACAACAAATGCATATAATAATTTTTGCTCAAAATTTCGTATGCTTATTAAAATAAAAGTAGTGCGAGAAAAAAAATGAATAAACGTATTGCTGTTCTCGTCACCCAAGACTTTGAAGATATTGAATATCATGCTCCTGTAGAAGCCTTTCGTGCAGCAAGTCATAGTGTACGCAACATTGAAAAGCAGGCTGGCAATATCATTTATAGTCAGCAACGAAAATCCTCTGTGAGTATTGATTTAGGTATTGATGACATTTCAGTCCAAGACTTTGATGCACTGATGATTCCTGGTGGGCACTCACCCTATCACCTGAAAAAAGATCAGCGCTTTATCGATTTTTTGCGCAGTTTTGCAAACGCACAAAAACCTATTTTATTGTGTTGTCATAGTCCGCATTTACTCATCGATGCACAGATTGCTATTGGTAGACGCTTAACCTCTATTCATGAAACGATTAAAGAACTTAAAGATGCTGGGGCTGTCATTTTTGATCATGAAGTAGTCAATGACAATAATCTATATATATCCTCACGTTCGACCTTTGAGCTACCTATTTTTATTGATGAATGTTTAAGTGTTTTAAGGAATTAATCATTTACTACATTGTTTTTTAATTTTTTTATTAAGAATCAAGTTTCTGCTTTTTTTGATGGATCAGCCTGTATATATGTAAAAAGATCAAGCTACCTTTGGATAGCTTGATCTTTATTTTTGGAGTCTAGATCAAGTATCGAAATTATCGACCAATCATGCCACGTGCCACAATTTCTTTCATAATTTCATTTGTTCCACCATAAATGCGTTGGATACGTGCATCAACAAAGAAGCGTGAAATTGGGTATTCAACCATATAGCCATAACCACCGAAAAGTTGCAGTAAACTATCTGCCACTTTCATCTGCATATCTGAACTAAAGCTTTTCAATGCTGCTGCTGTTTCAACATCCAATTTATTTTCTTTATATAAAGCCAAGTTTTGGTTATAAAATGCCGCCGTTGCAAGCTCATCAATTTTCGCTTGAGCAAGAACAAAACGTGTATTTTGGAAGTTACCAATCGCCTGACCAAAAGCTTGACGTTCTTTCACATATTTACTTGTCACATCAATCGCACCACGAATTGCGCCCAATGCAGTTGCTGCAATTGCTGTACGTTCACGTGGAAGCTCTTGCATCAAATAAGCAAAACCTTGCCCTGCATTTCCTAATAATTGGTTGGCAGGCACTTTGACATTATCAAAGAATAATTCAGATGTATCTTGAGAATGCAGACCGATTTTGTCTAAGTTTGTACCCTTCTTAAAACCATCTAAATGCGTATCTACAAGTAGTAATGACACACCTTTTGCACGTGCTTGTGGATCTGTTTTACACGCTAAAACCACTAAATCTGCATGCTGACCATTGGAAATAAAAGTTTTAGAACCATTTAAAACATAATGATCACCATTTAAAATAGCAGATGAACGCATACCTTGTAAGTCAGAACCTGCACCCGGCTCAGTCATACCAATTGCACCAACCACTTCACCCGATACCATTTTTGGCAACCAATATTGCTTTTGTTCTTCATTAGCAATATTTAAAATATACGGTCCTGCAATTTCAGAGTGACACGAAATTGCTGTCGATAATGAGCCATAGCCTGCACGTGCCGATTCTTCGACCAACATAAGCGAATATTCTGTTGGAACACCATAACCACCGTATTCTTCTGGCACATCAACACAGAGGTAGCCATTTTCACCCAACAGTGTCCACACTGAACGAGGCATGATTCCTTCACGCTCCCATTGCTCATAATGAGGAGCAATGTGCTCATTCATAAAACGTTTAAAATTGTCCTTGAATAATTCCAAATCAGCATCATAAGCCAGCATTACATTTTCCTTGTATCACGAAATTTTTGATTGTTATCACAGCCATCCTAATCATTTTTGAAATGAAAAACATGAAACCTGTGGTCATTTTTAATCTCGATGTAGCCCAATACATAAAAATGTGCCGCATATCACCTTTTTATCAGTAAAACTTAAATTAAGACCTGAAATATATAACGGATATCGCAAATCAAAATAGGTTAAAAGCATTTTAAGACAGTTTATTCAATTTTTTTCTAAAAATGAATGTATCAAAATAAACAAGTCAAATCAAAAATAAATAAAATTCATATAAATAAAAATAATATACAAATCATATCAAATACAAATACCTAATATTTTTTAATAAATAATATCTAATTTAATACTTTAATTAATCTAATCAATGTGTTTGTTGTTTAAGTACATCTATTTAAAATCAATACGTTAAAACAACAAGCAATATTTATTTAATTGATTAAGTCTTAAGTGATATTTTTAAATAAATACCAAATGGAATCAATTTGGTGAAAGGAATCAATTTGGTGAAAGGAATCAATTTGGTGAAAGGAATCAATTTGGTGAAAGGAATCAACATGGAAATATAAACAGATACTCAAAGTGAACATTCAAAAAAGCCACAAAAATTCTACCAAGTACTTTATGTGCAAGTAATTGCAGCCATTGTAATTGGTATTTTACTCGGTCACTTCTATCCCCATGTCGGGAGAAGCCTCAAACCACTTGGTGACGCATTTATTAAACTTATTAAAATGATTATTACGTCTGTAATTTTCCTAACTATTGTGACAGGAATTTCAGGTATGACCCATATGGCAAGTGTGGGACGTGTAGCAGGTAAAGCCATGCTGTACTTTCTGACCTTCTCGACGCTTGCATTGATTGTTGGTATGACTGTTGCAAACTTGGTTCAACCTGGTAAAGGCTTGAACATTGACCCTTCAACATTAAAAACCGATAAAATTACCGAATATTCTGAGAAAGCACACGATGCATCAATCTTAGACTTCCTGATGAATATTCTACCAACCACCCTTGCAAGCCCACTGACAAGTGGAGACATTTTACAAGTGCTGTTTGTTGCCGTTCTGTTTGGCTTATCACTCGCTTCAATTGGTGAAAAAGGCAAGCCCATTGTCGATTTCCTTAATCATTTAACTGCACCAATTTTCCACCTTGTTGGCATGCTAATGAAGTTTGCACCTATTGGTGCTTTTGGTGCGATGGCATTCACAATAGGTAAATATGGAATTGATAGTATTGGTAATTTATTCATGCTCATTTTGACATTCTACTTTACTGCACTACTCTTTGTTCTCGTCATTTTAGGTGCAGTTGCTCGTTATGATGGCTTCTCTATTATTGATTTGATTCGTTATATTAAAGATGAATTATGGCTTGTATTGGGTACGTCTTCATCTGAAGCTGCACTTCCATCACTCATGCGTAAAATGGAAAAAGCGGGTTGTGAAAAATCAGTCGTCGGCTTGGTCGTTCCTACAGGTTATTCATTTAACTTAGATGGAACAAACATTTATATGACCATGGCTGCACTATTTATTGCACAGGCTTGTAATATTGATTTAAATCTACAGGATCAGATTTTATTGCTTCTTGTCGCCATGATTAGCTCTAAAGGTGCTGCAGGTGTAACAGGTGCAGGTTTCATCACACTTGCCGCAACATTATCCGTTGTTCCTGCTGTACCTGTTGCAGGTATGGCATTAATTTTAGGTATTGATCGTTTCATGTCGGAATGTCGAGCACTGACTAACTTTGTCGGTAATGCTTGTGCAACAATTGTGGTGGCGCGTTGGGACAATGCTTTAAATAAAGAACAGCTTGATCGTACATTGAAAAAAAATCAATCTATTCCACAAGATTAAAACCTTACATCTACATTGTTTTAAAATCCACTTCTAAAGAAAACAGGACTTGAAGCGTCCTGTTTTATTATCTGATAAAATAAAATCTAGACTCATTTTCTATTCAAATTTCAGCATAAAAAAAGGAAGCAGCAGCTTCCTTAATTTTTTCATCTATAAAATCGCTTTGAATTTTAAATTTTAAGCATGGGCTTGGTTATTTTCTTCAAGCATTTTACGATCCACTTCTTCAGGATTATTCAATGCGTGTTGAAGTTTTTCAGTGTCTAACTGTCCAACCCATTTCGCAACAACGATAGTTGCTAAAGAGTTACCAACCAAATTAGTCAAAGCGCGTGCTTCTGACATGAAACGGTCAATACCTAAAATCAACGCCAAACCTGCAACAGGAATATGTCCCACAGCTGATAAAGTTGCCGCCATAACAATAAAGCCTGAACCTGTTACACCTGCCGCACCTTTAGATGAAATTAATAACACCAAAAGTAAAGTCACTTGATGTGATAAATCAAGTTGAGTATTGGTCGCTTGGGCAATAAAGATCGCCGCCATTGTTAAGTAAATTGATGTACCATCTAAGTTAAATGAATACCCTGTTGGAATAACTAAACCTACAACAGACTTTTCACAACCCGCAATTTCAAGTTTTTTCAACATGCGTGGCAACACTGACTCTGATGAAGACGTACCCAATACAATAAGTAACTCTTCACGAATCATGCGAATCATTTTTAAAATACTAAAACCACAAATACGACTAATAGTACCTAATACTAAGAAAATAAAGAGCAAACACGTGATATAGAAGCAAATAATTAGCTGAGCTAATTGAGCCAAACTGCCAATACCATATTTGCCAATGGTATAAGCCATTGCACCAAAAGCGCCAATCGGAGCAAGCTTCATGATCATATTTACAATGTTAAAGAACACATGTGAAACTTGATCAATAAACTTCAGTACAGGTTTACCTGCTTCACCGAGTTTATGCAAAGCAAAACCAAATAAAATAGCAAAAAGTAATACTTGCAGAATTTCACCTTCTGCAAATGCACCAACCACTGTGTTTGGAATGATATTCATAAAGAAATCAAGCGTTGACTGTGATGCACCACTTTCTACAAATTTAGAAATACCTGAAGTATCCAATTTACTTGGATCAACATTCATACCTACACCTGGTTTGGCAATGTTAATCACTAACAAACCAATGAGCAGTGCAATTGTTGATACAATCTCGAAGTAAAGCAAAGCGATACCGCCTGTTTTACCTACAGATTTCATGCTTTCCATACCCGCAATACCGCTCACGACAGTACAGAAGATTACAGGAGCAATAATCATTTTAATCAGATTAATGAATGCCTTACCCAATGGATAAAGTTGCTCACCTAAACCTGGGATATTTTTTTCTACACCATTAATTATCTGCGTACTACTTGGATAAAAATGTCCAACCAACACACCAGCAATAATGGCAACAATCACTTGAAAATATAGTGACTTATACAAAGGTTGTTTAGCCATAAGAGTTTCATCATTATATATTTATTGCTGCTCAGCACAGAAATAAATATTCAAAAATTTCACATATCTATAAGATACGTAGCCCTAAAAACCTTTGTAAAACACAAAGGCAAACATTTTTTAAAACAAAAATACACTCGAAAAATCAAAGTATTCCGAAACATCACAACTACATATAGAGACTAATGTCATCGACTTTATTTCAGTTTTTCTACAAAGAAAAAACTAAAAAGTGGGAATAGGAGATGAATAATAGAAATTAATGTGATTAGTTTAATGAATTTTTTCTAACCACACCCCATGAAATTGTTAAAATCGCTTAAAAATAAAACATTTCCCTATTAGACATTAGTCGAACATTAATCAATCCAATTTATTCTGCATACTTTTATGTCATAGTGTTAGTACAGTTATTTTTTCAAAATTTAGATTTCCCTATGCCTACAAAACGTAATCTTTACAAAGACTTTGAACACCCTTTTGCCCAATACGTTCGCATTGTTGGAAAAGGTAAAAATGGTGCAAGATCACTAAGTTATGATGAAGCATATCAGGCTTTTCGTATGATTTTAAAAGATGAAGTTCTTGATGTCCAGCTAGGCGCATTTCTTATGTTGCTTCGGGTCAAAGAAGAGTCTGTAGATGAGTTACACGGTTTTGTACAGGCAACTAAAGACCAATTGAATTTCCAAACACTTAATGTCGATCTTGATTGGTCATCATATGCTGGCAAGCGTAAACATTATCCATGGTTTTTACTTGCCGCACTAACCTTGGCAAAACATGGTTATAAAGTAGTAATGCACGGCGCTTCAGGGCATACAATTAATCGATTATATACCGAACAAGTTTTAGAATATTTAGGTTTTCCTATTTGCCAAAATGAAAAAGAAGTTATGGAACAACTTAAGCAACGTAATTTTGCTTATTTGCCTTTAGAAGCTATTTCACCAACTTTAAGTGATCTGATTAATCTTCGCAATGTTATGGGTTTACGCTCCCCTATCCATACGCTTGCTCGCCTCATTAATCCCTTTAACGCCAAAGCCACCATGCAAGCCATTTTCCACCCTGCTTACAGAAGTTCACATCAACAAGCTGCTTTCCAATTGGGTTATCAAAATAGTGCTGTGATTAAAGGTGAAGGGGGGGAGTTTGAGCGCAATCCTGATGCAAAGACGTTAATTTGTGGGATTCAAAATGGTGAAAAATATGAGCATGAATTACCAAAACTTACCGAAAACCGTTCACCTTCGGAAGAAGAACTCGATTTAGCAGTATTCAAAGCAGTTTGGGAAGGTAAGCAAAACCATGAATATGGTGAAATTGCTGTGCCTGAAACGATGGGAATAGCACTGCATACGATGGGTGCTGTAACTTCATTTGATGAAGCAATGGCAAGGGGCAAAGAACTCTGGAAGAATCGATTTTAATCTTATTGCTTGATCTTACAAAAGAATCATAGCATTTGAATGATACTATGATTCTTTTTACTTAATACATTATACAAAACGAATTGGTTTAAACTCAGGCTCTGGAACATGAGAATCACACTCTTCATCTTCTTCCTTATGCCCTTTATCGATATAACCTGTGCGTTCTTTGGCATCCACATTTTGATGTTCCCAAGCAATTACCGCTTGCATACAAATCTGACGTTGTTCCGCAGTTAAAACCACGCCATTTGGCCATTTACCAATTTCAACGGCGGTTTTTAAACGCTCAACAATATCAGCATCCAAAATAGAAAGCATTTGTTCAATATTCATGTTCAATCCTGCTGTTGAAAAGAGTCAAAATCTTGGTTCCAACCGAGTTTAGTACGACATGCCATATAAAAGTCATAACCCGGTGGATGTAATAATATAAGTTTGAAGGGATGTTTACGAATATGCAAACTATCTCCAACATTTAAAGAAATACTATGTTGCCCGTCTGCACTGACCATGGGTAAGACACGATTTTCACGAATTTGGATTTTAATTTCACTGTGTCCACCCACCACAATTGGGCGTGAAGATAGAGTGTGTGGATGCATTGGTACTAATGCAATTGCATCCATACTTGGGTGTAAAATAGGTCCACCACCTGACAATGCATACGCTGTCGAACCTGTCGGCGTTGATACAATCAAGCCATCACTGTGTTGTCTATAAACATACTGACCATCAATATTGAGTTCAAAATCAATCATATGTACAGATCGACCTGAATGCAATACAACATCATTTAGTGCGATGGCATCATAAATCGTTTGATTATTGCTACGAACTTCCATTTCCAATAAAAACCGACGATCTAGCTGAAAATCTCCCTTTAACACCTGATCGAGTTTAAACAAAACTTCAGCAGGTTTAATATCTGTCAGAAATCCAAGCCGACCACGGTTCACGCCCAATACAGGCGTATTGTATTTGACCAACGCACGCGCTGCATGAAGTAACGAACCGTCTCCACCGACCACAATGACCAAATCTACCACTTCTCCGAGTAAACTTTTACTCACGGCTTGCGTATTTGGATAAGGCACCAATGCAGCAGTTTCAGTATCAAAAACAGGATGTAACCCTAGACTGAGCAGATGATCATGAATCAATGACAAGGTATCGACGACAGAAGTTTTATCAGGTCGCCCGATTAAACCAATATTGCGAAATGACTTTGCTGATATTTGCACGTATGCTCAGACTCCACTGTGATTATGACTATAGTAGCACTAACAGGATTATTTTTAAAAAGACACAAGAAAAATATCATACCTATTCTTGTTATTTACAACTCCAATTTAAATGATTTCACAGTTTTATTATTGCAAAATGACAAAAAGCTTCGCATGATTAGCATATTAAATATGAGTTTTATCTGTCTTTATGAAGTCTGAACGTGGTATTGGCATTATTGCATTGATTTTTTGTGTGCTTATCATTGGCGCATTTTTGGCTTTCAGTGTGTATTTGATTCGGCTCGACAATCTCATTCGTGATAAATTTGAAGGTAATCGTTGGGATATTCCTGCCAAAGTTTTTGCACGCCCCCTTGAAGTCTATGTCAATGCACCAGTAGCACAAGATGATTTTGAACAAGAACTCAAATTACTTGGCTATAAAGGCAGTGATAGCTATGCCAAACCAGGTAGCTATGTTGCACAAGCCAATTCATTTTATGTCCATACCCGAGGTTTTGACTTTGGTGACAGTGTAGACCCTGAACAAATTTTACAAGTCACTTTTGCCAATGATGTGATTGCCGATGTCAAAGCGACAAAGCCAACAAATACAGGGATTGCACGCCTTGAACCTATGTTGATTGGTGGCATCTACCCTCAACACAATGAAGATCGTGTCCTCATTAAGCTAGATAAAGTCCCTAAGCCTTTAATTGAAGCACTTATTGCAACTGAAGATCGTAATTTTTATCACCACCATGGCATTTCCTTTCGTGGGACTGCCCGTGCTTTAGTGAGTAACGTCACTGGTGGTAAGCGTCAAGGTGGTTCTACACTTACGCAACAGCTTATTAAAAATTTCTATCTCACTCCTGAAAAAACATTAAAACGTAAAGTTAACGAAGCCTTTATGTCTTTATTACTTGAATTGCATTACAGTAAAGATGAAATTTTAGAAGCGTATTTAAACGAAGTAAATTTAGGTCAAAGCGGTAATTATTCAGTCAATGGTTATGGTTTGGCTTCACAGTTTTATTTTGGTTTACCGCTCAGTGAACTGAATATTTCCCAACAAGCATTCCTTGTTGGTTTAGTCCAAGGTCCTACCTTATACAATCCATGGAAAAACCCTGAACTTGCTAAAAAACGTCGCAATGTCGTCCTCAATAATATGCTAGTGATGGGATATTTGACGCCTGAACAGTTTGAAAAAGAAAGTAATCGTGCACTAAATATAGTTGATAAACCGAGTCTTGGAACTGCTCGCTTCCCAGATTTCCTTGATATTGTACGCCGTCAACTTAAAACCGAATATCAAGAAACCGATTTAACCAATCAAGGTTTACGTATTTTTACTACACTTGATCCTGTTGCACAGACACGTGTGCAAAATAGTTTCCGTGAAAGTGTGGCACGTCTAGCAGGTGCTAATCCGAAACGCTTAAAAGATTTACAAGGTGCAGTACTCATTTCACGCCCTGAAAATGGTGAGCTAATTGCTGCTGTCGGTTCTACACAAGATTTTACTGGCTTTAACCGCACAATTGATGCCAAACGCCAAGTCGGCTCATTGCTTAAACCTGTGATTTATTTAAGTGCAATTGAATCGGGACGTTATAATTGGGCGACTCAAATTGAAGACTCACCCATTAGTATACCCGTTGAAAATAATAAATCTTGGACGCCTAAAAACTATAGTGGATCGGGTCATGGTTATGTTCCACTCGCTCAAGCATTAGCAAATTCATACAATTTGTCTGCAGTTCGCTTGGGACAGGAGTTTGGATTATCTACATTTAAAAATAATCTTGTTAAATTTGGTGTAACCTCAAAAATTCCAAACTATCCTTCTATTTTCTTGGGTGCTGTAGATATGTCACCTATGGAAATGATGAGTATTTATGGTAATTTTGCAACAGGTGGCTTTAAGTATCCAGTCAAAGCTATTCGTACTGTTGCAGACTCTAATGGTCGTTTACTTGATCGTTATGGTTTGAATGTACAACAAACCATTGAACCTTCTTCGGCGTATATTTTGAATTATGGCTTACAACAGGTCATGTCATCAGGTACAGGTAAATCTGCCTACAATACATTCTCATCTGAACTTAAATTGGCAGGAAAATCAGGTACAACCAATGATACTCGTGACTCTTGGTTTGCAGGCTACTCAGGCAACAATTTAGCTGTCGTTTGGCTTGGGCTTGATGATAACAAAGTTACAGGATTAACAGGTTCTACAGGGGCACTACCCGTCTGGATCAATGTTATGAAACAACTACGTCAAAAACCTGTCAACTTGCGTCAAACCGATGATGTGCAATGGCAATGGATTGATATCGCAAGTGGTGAATTATCCGCACAAGGTTGTGGTGATGCGATGTATATTCCAATGCTACGTCATACTGTACCGAACCGTGCAACTGCATGTGGCTCGTCACACTACAATGTTGAACCTGATTATGTTCCAGATCAACAGCCTTCAAGTTCACAAACTATAAGCAATGACAGCATTGAAAATTACATTCGCGAAAGTGAAAGTAACTCATCTGAGGATAGTAATTCCAGTGGTCATATAATTTCGAGTGGTAGCTACCAAAATTAATGGAGAATACGGTATTGATGCAATCTCAAATACTTCGTTGTGTGCTGTTGGGTGTAGGTATTATCGTTGGATTAACGGCATGTCAATCTACACCTGTACCTCAAAAAGTCACGCCCCATACTCCACCTACACCAACAAAGCCCTCAATCACAACATCCGATGGAGTAAAAATTACCACGTATGACTATCCTGAAATTATTCGGGAAAAAGCACCTAAAGTGCCTATTGTCACCTCACAACCGAAAGTATTACCTACTCCACAAAAGTTTGACGATGGTCGTGAAACGCCTGCCGTTAAACATTTGCTTCAAGCAACAAAGACAGCATTTCAGCAAGGAAAATGGGCAGAAGCTGAGAAATATGCTCTACACGTACAACGGCTCGCGCCACAATCTGACGAAAGCTACTATTGGCTTTCTGAAATTGCATTGAAGCAAAATAAAGCCAGCAATGCAGAATTTTTAGCACGCCGTGGGCTGAGTTATGCACAAACCCAATCTTCTAAAAAGCAACTTTGGCAGGTTATTCTTAAATCAGGGCAAGTTCAAAAAAATACAGCCCTGATTCAGGAAGCACAAACACGTTTAAAAGCACTATAGCTCTTCAATCAGCCATTCAAATTAAAAATTTGATATGCCTGCGACACCATAACCTTGATGTTGTTGAATTTGCTCCAAATCGCTTGGTTTCATTCCACCTAAGGCATAAACAGGAATATCCATTGCTTTAGTAAATTCAGAAAATTGAGTCCATCCAAGGGGTTGAACATCAGGATGCGTATTCGTTGCTTGTACAGGACTTAAAATTGCAGCATCAACTCCAATCTGTTGAGCTTGCTGTAATGAGCTCAAATCATGACATGCAGCTATACATATAACGCCTTGCGGACGATCTTTAGATTGATACTCTATCAGTTGATTTTGTTTAAAATGGATAAAGCCTATCCGTTGTTGTAAATCCTTTGAAAGCTGTTGCCATTGCACAACGTTCAGCATAATTTTTGCTAATTGTTCATTTGGCAATGCGGATAACGCTGTTTCAAGTTCATGCACTTTTAACTGCATACGCCAATACAACAACGTATTTTCAGCAAGCTGAACGATATCTGAAAGGTCTGTCGTAATTTTAATGTGTTGTGGCAATACTAAACGATTAACTATATCTTGATTGGCTTTAGGAAAGTTTAAACCGTCTAATTCTTCACGCTTAAACCACGTCCAAGGCTCTACTATTGTAGCCAATTGCGTATCATCAACATAGGTATGGAAAAAGTGCAGATTAACTTGAAGATCATCATAATCATGCTGTACAAAATCAAAATTGTGCCAATCGGTCAGATCAATTCCAACTTCTTCCATAACTTCACGACGACAAGCTTGGATGGGCGTTTCTTTTTCTTCAAATTTACCGCCTGGAAATTCATGCTTATTCCCCTGATGTTGCTCTGCATTTCGCCAACCCACCAAAACTTTTCCACGATGAAAAAGTAGTGCGATTGCTACATGAATAGAAGGCTTTGCCATCATTGACCTCAGTGCTATTTTTACTTCATTGTCCTATTGTAACTTTTTTTAAAAATGATAAAAATTGCATTGACAGGTCTATTCGATAATGATTATCATTTAAATCACTCAAAGACACCCCACAAAAACGGAGTTACAACAATGAACGCACCTTTTAGCCTATTTACACGTACAGAATCAACTCACGCTCTACCAATGTTGCACTCAAACAATTTATTTGCTTTGGGTCGTGAAATCCGCATTATGCATGCAGGTGAAGAATATCGTTTACGCTTAACACGTAATAACCGTTTAATCTTGACAAAATAACAAGAAAAAACTTAACAATAAAAAAGTGGGAATAAGCAGTATGAATCAGCGCATACTGCTTTTTAATTTAATAAAAGATTAAGTTCAATCATTTGACGGTAACACCATAGCTCCTTATAAAAAGAAATTTTTTAAATAAAATCAACATTATTTCATCATTTATAATTTTCAAAATACTCCTTTTCTGCTGTTATCCAATTAATCCAATTAATCCAATTAATCCAATTAATCCAATTAATCCAATTTAAAATATTTTGAGTTTCTTATCCATATAAACGAAATAGATATCCTGCACTCACCATCATAATTTGTAATAATAAGACTGCACCAAAAAGTTTCCATCCTTTTTGACGTAGGGCAATGGAGGTGACATTGTTATAGTTAGCTACTTTTATCATTTTTAACTCCTCATTTTTGCATTTTTTTTGAACATTTCGGAACAAAATACGAGTCTTATTTAGACAATGTATATGAAGCAAAAAATAAGCCAATGTTTAAATTGTAAGCAATTAAAATTTATGTGCCAAACTTCACAATTTCAACTTTCCAATTATTCATCAATAAAAAAGCCCCTTTCGGGGCTTTTTTATTTTTGATTAAATCAATTAACCAATAAACTGACGAGCATTGCGGAACATACGTAACCATGCACCATCTTCAGTCCATTCTTCAGGTTTCCAAGAATGCTGAATCGCACGGAAGTTACGTTCAGGGTGCGGCATCATAATGGTTGCACGACCATCTTTAGACGTTACGCCTGAAATCGCATCAGGTGAACCGTTCGGGTTCATTGGATACTGTTGCGTTGGGTTACCGAAGCTATCCACATAACGTAGAACCACTTGGTTACCTACATTTAATGCTGCAAATTTTTCAGCCGAAGTTTCTGCACGACCTTCGCCATGCGCCACAGCGATCGGAAGAATCGAACCTTCCATACCCGTTAGCAAGATTGAAGCCGATTTTTCAACTTTTACGTTCACCACACGTGCTTCAAACATTTCTGAAGTATTGCGTTGGAAACGTGGCCAATGCTCTGCACCTGGAATTAAAGGTGCAAGTTGTGACAACATTTGACAACCATTACAAATACCGACAGAGAAGGTATTGTCACGGTTAAAGAATTTCTCAAATTGATCACGTAATTGTGGGTTAAACAATACAGATTTCGCCCAACCACCGCCTGCGCCCAATACGTCACCATATGAGAAACCACCACATGCCACTAAACCTTCAAACTCATCAAGATCAATACGACCTGCGAGTAAATCGCTCATATGAACATCGACAGTGTTAAAGCCAACCTTGTCAAATGCAGCAGCCATTTCGACATGACCATTTACGCCTTGTTCTCGTAAAATCACCATGTTTGGACGACGTTCGTTGATGTACGGTGCTTCAACAGGTTCATTCAAATCGAATATTGGTAATGCGATTAAGCCCTTGTGTTCTTTATTGGCTATCAAGCTATATTCTTGATCGGCAGTTTCTACGTTGTCACGTAAGCGCTGAATTTGATAAGACACTTCAGTCCATGCTTGTTGTAATTCAGCACGGTCTAAGTTCAAACCATTAATGGTTAATGTATCTGTATCATTTACAGTACCCACAACCGTAATGGCATCGCTCAATGTTGATACTGCAACTTCAGCTTCCAATGTTGCCCAATCTGCTTTAGAAATTTGGAGCACTGCACCAATTTCTTCTGCAAATAATGCCGCAGTTGATTGGTCTTCAAGCGCTACACCTAAACGTGAAGCGAACATCATTTCAGCAACAGTTGCAAGTAAACCACCATCACCGATGTCATGGTAAGCCTTGATCAAACCACGATTGTTCCAATCTTGAACCAAGTCAAAGAATGCTTTGAACTCTTCAAAATTATCGACATCAGGTGTCACAGAACCTATCGCTTTATACACTTGAGCAAGGATTGAACCACCTAAACGGAACTGACCTTTAGATAAATCTATACGTACGAGCACTGAATCTTCATTTTTCAATTCAGGTGTCAATGTTTTACGTACATCAGTTACAGGTGCAAATGCTGTAATTACGCCTGACATTGGAGAAGTAACTGATTTGTCTTCACCTTCTTCATTCCATGTCGTACGCATTGACAATGAATCTTTACCGACTGGAATTGCAATACCGAGTGCAGGACACATTTCCATACCGATGGCTTTTACGCCTTCGAATAATGCTTGGTCTTCACCTTGTTGCCCAGCAGCAGCCATCCAGTTTGCAGAGAGTTTAATATCACTGATTTGGTCAATTTTAGAACACATGATATTCGAGATTGATTCCGCAACGGATAAACGTGCAGAAGCAGCAGGATTAAGCAATGCTACAGGTGGACGTTCACCCATTGCCATTGCTTCACCTGTATAACCCACGAGGCTTGTAGTCGTTACTGCAGCATCCGCTACAGGCACTTGCCAACGACCGACCATTTGGTCACGTACAACCATACCTGTGATTGAACGGTCACCAATGGTAATGAGGAATGATTTAGAGGCAACTGTTGGATTTTTCAAAACACGGAAAATTGCATCTTTCAAATCAGTCACGGTTTCTGCTGTGAAATCATCACCATGACGTTCGATAGAATCGTAAGAACGACTCATTCGAGGCGTTCCGCCAAGCATGACCTGCATCGGCATATCCACAGCTTTGTTATCAAACAATGGATCGTTTACAGTCAACTGACGTGCTTCAGTCGCTTCACCTAATACAGCAAACGGACAGCGTTCACGCGCACAAATTGATTCAAACAATTCTAATGAGCTTGGACGAATCGCCAATACATAACGCTCTTGCGCCTCATTAGACCAAATTTCCATTGGCGACATGCCTTTTTCCAATGAAGGAATTTTACGCAGGTCAAGAATAGCACCAAGTTCATGATCATTCACAAGTTCTGGCATCGCATTCGACACACCACCTGCCCCTACATCATGTACAGACACGATTGGGTTGTAATCTTCCATGCGCCAGCAGGTATCAATGACTTCTTGGCAACGACGTTCCATTTCTGGATTTTCACGTTGTACAGATGCGAAATCTAGGTTTTCGCCGAGTTTACCGCTATCTACAGAAGATGCAGCTCCACCACCTAAACCGATCAACATTGCAGGACCACCGAGAACAATCAGTAAATCGCCCGGTTGGATTGGATCTTTTTCAACGTGGTCAGGACGAATGTTACCGTAACCACCTGCGATCATAATTGGTTTATGGAAACCTTTTACATCGCCATTGACGTTTTGTTCAAAGGTACGGAAATAACCATTAAGCGCAGGACGACCAAATTCATTGTTAAATGCAGCACCGCCCAAAGGACCGTCGATCATGATCTGCAAAGGTGAAGCCATACGAGATGGTTTGCCGTAATTATCTTCCCACGGCTGTTCAAAGCCTGGAATATTCAAGTTAGAAACAGTAAAACCTGTTAAGCCAGCTTTTGGCTTACCACCACGACCTGTTGCGCCTTCATCACGGATTTCACCGCCTGAACCTGTCGCAGCACCAGCAAATGGTGCAATTGCAGTTGGGTGGTTGTGAGTTTCCACTTTCATTAAAATATGAGCAGCTTGGCTCTTATATTTATAAACGTGATGACCTGTTTCAGCATCTTGTTTTGGATAAAAACGCTGAGTGTCAAAGCCCACAATTACAGAAGCGTTGTCTTTATATGCTGACAAGACATCTGTAGGTGATTCTTTATAAGTATTTTTGATCATTTGGAACAATGACAATGGTTGTTTTTCACCATCAATTGTCCATTCAGAACCAAAGATTTTATGACGACAATGTTCAGAATTTGCTTGTGCAAACATCATGAGTTCGATGTCATGTGGATTACGACCAATTTTGGTAAATGCAGCCGTTAAATAATCGATTTCTTCATCAGACAATGCAAAGCCAAACTCAGAGTTTGCTTTCACTAACTCTTCTTTACCTTTTCCTAAAATATCAATGCTATTTAAAGGTTTTGGTTCCGTTTCAGAAAATAATGCAGCCGCATCATCAATTTGATTGAATACGCTTTCTGTCATACGATCATGTAAAACTTGTTTCACTTCATCAGAGATTGTAGAAATCCCCTTTAAAGTAAACAAAACACCGCGTTCAAGGCGGTGTATTGGCGTATTACAGTTGGCAAAAATATCAGTTGCCTTTGATGACCAAGGCGAAATTGTACCGACACGTGGTGTCACTAAAATTTGGACTTCATCACTCGCAGCCTGACGAACTTCAAACGATGCGCCATCATTTAAAAGTTGTAGTGCAGATTGCTGTTGTTGCTCGCTAAGCGCTTGGTCGAAAAGGTAAACCCATTGGCTTTCTATTGATTGAACAGAACTCATAGACGCAAGGCGTGTTAAAAGTTGTGTTTGCTTAAAAGAAGAGTGTGCAGGTGCACCGGCAACGATAAACATGCTGATTTTGGCTCCACGGGCAGGTTTAGACAACCATACCGCAATGTGACTTGAAGAGAGCGCATATTCTACTGCGAATGCAAGTTTTCAGCTAGTCATATAAGACTTAAAATATGCTGAAATCATGCTTTTAAATGTCCGATTTTCTTTGACTTTCAAATTCAAACATGATTCGTAACAATTGATTTAATTGACTGAATAGCTGAATTCACCTGTCTGTGCATTTTCTTTGGCAATTAAAATCCAATAGTCATTACTTTTAAATTAAAGCTTAGCTGATTTGAAAAAATCAAATTTAAAGCAACAAGTTCATTGCAATAATTCATTAGAAAATATAAAGTAACTATCAATAAAAAATATAAAATATTATAGAGACAAAAGTGAAACCTTTTGGCATACATGGCTCAACAACCAATCATGGTGGTATTGTAATTTCTACTCAACAAAGAAGTTCTACTGATGGCAGTCTATTTTTAAGAGCAGGGGATGGATTCTTTTGCCCCAAATGCAAGTGTTGGTCAACCTTAATAAAAAGTAATGATTTCATTATTTTTGATGGCAAAACAGTAGCTTTTGCTGGTGATCACTTTACTTGTGGTGCTCGTTTAATTGAAAAACAATTTTTAGTTATTGGAGAAAATGTAACACCCTCTCAAGTTAAATCTCACGATACTCATTCCTCCTTCTTATCAAATACAAATAAATTAATTTTTGATGATAAATATCAAATTATGAGTGAATCAGACGAACCGATAAAAAATACAAAATATATCGTTACAAGAGCCGATGGCAGTGAAGAATCAGGGGTGACAGATAGCAATGGCTATACGCATTTAATTTCAACCTCAAACTCTTCTGAAATTATTTCATTTAAAATTACATACGATTATTAAAAATAAGGGAAATTCATGAGTGAATTAACGTATTGCACCGCTCGTAGTACAAGTACAACTCTGCAGGCAGATAAATCAGTAAAAAAAATTGTACTTTGTGAATGTACGGGACATGAAGTAGCTCAATTTGTAGATGAAAATAGAATTCCATCATTCCATGGCGATATTAAATCTCCAATCAAACTCTATTGGATTGCACCAAGAGCAGAAAATATTATATTTATAAATGATTCAGATTTAAGAAAATGGGTTAAAGAAGCATGTGAATATCACAAAATCCCACACATATTATTAGCACTTATACTACAAAACGAAAATAATCCAAATACTCCCTATTGGAGAAGAGTTGCTCAGTTTGGTGAAAGATCTATTACTACAGCTGCAAATGCTATCGATCTGATTATTTCGATTATTCCTGATAAAGTTTCTAAAGGTTCATCAGGAATTGCAAATGTTAGTGATAAAGCTTTATTAGACGGGGTTCAAAATTGTATCAAAAAATATGGACGTCCCCCTATACCTACTTCTGTAAAAAAGGATATTTTAGGTTTAAATACAGATACTAGAATTTCAGGTGATGATTGGAGAAATGATTTATATTACGCAGCAGCTCATCTTCGCTTTTTAATTGATCGTGAATTGAAACGATGCTTTAACGGTACTCTATCGTACGATGATTTAAAGAAAGTTATCAAAGCCTATAACGGGAAAGGTAAAGATGCTGAAAATGCTATGGCTAATTTAAATCTTGGTATACAAAAAAAAGGAAATCTTTATTTTTATGAAAAATAAGACTATTGCACTAATCATAAGCATTTTTATTTTCTTATTAATCAGTATATTTACATATTCGACTTCAAACCTTTGGATGCTGATCACAGATAATAGCAATTACATTCCCAAAGAAAGCAATATTTTTCAATTTACTCCCATTCAAATTGATGAAGGTTCTGGTGGATACTGGCGATACGGTAAAGACTCTCAAAACTATTTTTATTTTTCTGAAACTGAAGATAATATTTATTATCAAATGCCAATTCATAATAATTGTGCAAACTTCAATCCTACAAACTTGGTGTAATTCTCAAAAACTTGCAAAATCCAATTAAAAATAATTGAACAAGACAACTGATGTCGCCCTCCTCTAGTACATTCACTATAAATTTGGCATGATGAATCCAACGAAGATATGAATAACGATAAATGACTCAAATGCGTTGGTTAGAACTACTTTCAACGGTTCGTTTAGGAAGTAAAAAACAAAGTACAGAACAGGCTCGCAGCCCATTTCATAAAGATTATGATCGCATTATATTTTCGCAAAGTTTTAGACAGCTCAACAGAAAAACCCAAGTCCATCCACTGACGCAACATGATGGTATTCACACACGTTTAACGCATTCACTCGAAGTGTCTTGTATTGGACGTTCGCTCGGTATGCTTGCAGCCGAAAAAATCAAAGATGAACTACCTGTTTGGATTTCCCCTGCCGATGTTGGTGCAATCATTCAAGCAGCATGCTTGGCGCACGACATTGGTAATCCACCGTTTGGTCATGCAGGTGAATATGCGATTCGGGAATGGTTTGACGATGCCTCCCATACCGATTTTTTAAAAGATTTAAGTCTAGAACAACAAGCCGATGTCCGTCAGTTTGAAGGCAATGCACAAGGATTAAGACTACTCACTAAAATTGATTATCATCCAAATGATGGTGGCATGCGTCTTACTTACGCAACCTTAGGGGCTTACTTAAAGTACCCATGGCTATCTAAAACCATCGAATCTCAAGGTGATACACCTGCAAGTAAGCGTGCTAAGTTTGGTTGTTACCAAGCTGAAAAAGACATACTCAAACAAATTGCTGATCAACTCGGTTTAATTCAGTTGGGTGAGTATCATTGGTGTCGTCATCCGCTCACTTATTTACTCGAAGCTGCCGATGATATTTGTTATGCGCTGATTGATCTTGAAGATGGCATTATTTTAAACATGCTCTCTTATGAAGAAGTGGAACCCATTTTCTTAGATCTATTGGGTGAGTTCAGTATTCCTGCCGAACTCAGTATGCCCTATACCACATGGCAACAAAAAATTGCGGCATTACGTGGTCGAGTGATGAAACGACTTGTAGACGAGGTAACTACAGCATTTGCTAAACATCATTGGCAAATTATCTCAGGGCAACTCAAAGGCTCTTTATTGCAATATTGCGCTGAAGATATCGAGATGGGTATTGACCGAGCAAAGAATTTAGCCCGTGATAAAATTTTTGAACATCCACAAAAGTCAGGTTTAGAAATTATTGCACATCAAAGTTTACAACATATTTTAGATGCCTTTATTCCGCTTACAACACCAAACAAAACTTTGAGTTTTAAAGATGGTCGTTTATTGTCAATAATAGAACGTTTTGGCGCACGTTTTAGTGATGATCACTACGACAATATTATGCAAGTTTTAGATATTGTCAGTAAATTTTCAGATCATCAGGCCTATCAATTGGCACAAGAGTTACAAGGCAATAAGGTTGGTTTCTTTTAATCCATTTAATATTTGAAAGATTGGTAATTTCCCTTGCTTCGTTATACTCTCTCAACGAATTTGGATATCAATACGATACACATTCATTTAAAAGTATCGTAATAAACCGCAATAAAAGCTTACTTAATAAAAAGTAAGCTGAACTTAGAAGTGAACAAACATAATGATCGGATGTCTCATTGGTGAAGTTTTAGCGTTGGAAGCGCCAACTGTACTTTTAAATGTAAATGGTGTGGGTTATGAAGTCGACACCCCATTGTCAACCTTTTGCCAACTGCAAAAAGGACAAAAAGTCACGCTATGGACACATTTAGCCGTCCGTGAAGATGCCCAACTTTTGTATGGTTTTTTAAACCCACAAGAAAAAAATATTTTCCGTACGCTCCTTAAAGTCAACGGCGTTGGTCCTAAAATGGCTTTAGGTATTCTTTCAACTTTAAGTGTAGAAATGTTGGTACACACCGTTGAACATGGCGATGTAAAAACATTAGTCAAAGTTCCAGGTGTTGGTGCGAAAACAGCTGAACGCTTGATGATTGAATTACGTGATCGCTTCAAAGCCTTTACTACAAGTGCTGTGGCAAGTGGTTCAACTTCAACACAAATCCAATTTATGGGTAATTCTGCGGTGGCTGAAGCGGAGGCCGCTTTACAATCTTTAGGTTATAAACCTGCCGAAGCACAGAAGCTAGTAAATGCTGCCAAAGGCGAATTTACTGAAGCAGGTGATATTATTCGTGCTGCTTTGAAGTCAATGAATAAATAAGCCAATCCTGATAAATTAACGCTATAAGAGTTAGATCAATCATCCAATGCAAGACCGTTTAATCAGTGGTTCTGAAAAACCCGAAGATCATTTTGATCGTGCCATCCGCCCAACTTCCCTCGATGACTATATTGGTCAGCCTGTGGTACGAGAGCAAATGGAAATTTTTATTGGCGCAGCACGAGGTCGTGGTGAAGCACTTGATCACACACTGATCTTTGGTCCGCCAGGTTTGGGTAAAACGACATTGGCAAACATTATTGCCCGTGAAATGGGTGGGAATTTAAAATCTACCTCTGGCCCTGTACTCGAACGTGCAGGCGATTTGGCGGCCATGCTAACCAATCTCGAAGAGGGCGATGTGCTCTTTATTGATGAAATCCATCGACTTTCCCCAGTAATTGAAGAAATTCTTTACCCTGCGATGGAGGACTACCAACTCGATATTATGATTGGCGAAGGTCCTGCGGCTCGCTCAATTAAACTCGATTTACCCCCATTTACCTTAGTTGCCGCTACAACTCGTGCAGGTTTACTGACGTCTCCACTGCGTGATCGTTTTGGGATTGTGCAACGCCTTGAATTTTATTCAGTTGAAGATTTAACGCATATTGTCGCTCGTTCAGCATCGTTAATGGATGTTCTTATGACCGATGAAGGTGCAATTGAAATTGCCCATCGTGCTCGTGGTACGCCTCGTATTGTCAACCGCTTGCTACGTCGTGTACGTGACTATGCACAAGTCAAAGGTACAGGTGAAGTAACCAAAGAAATGGCACAGCGTGCTTTGGATATGCTCAATGTCGATAAAGATGGTTTGGACACACTCGATCGTCGTTATTTAACGATGTTACTCGAACGCTTTGATGGTGGTCCTGCAGGTGTTGAGGCTTTAGCTGCTGCTATGGCAGAAGATTCAGGAACATTAGAAGATGTGATTGAGCCTTACTTAATTCAACAAGGTTATGCAATGCGCACCGCCCGTGGACGTATTGCCACCAATCAAGCATATTTACAGTTTGGTATGACACCGCCTGAACCTAAGAATTAATTCATTCAAATCAAATGCATTGTATTTTTAGTTGCATGTATTAAAAAAACGGTGATGTTATCCATCACCGTTTTTTATCTTCAAGCAAAAATTCATTAAAAAATATTAAGTCAGTGGCACAACACGTAATACTTCTTCTAAAGTGGTCACACCTTCCATGACTTTACGAGCACCTGCAATTCTCAACGGTTCAATACCCTCTTTCTTCGTCTGCGCTCGAAGTTCATCTAAAGTACATTCCGCACTAATTTTTTGTTTGGCTTCTAGGCTGATTGGCATAAACTCATAAATCCCAACACGTCCTTTATAACCAGTTTGCCGACATGCTTCACAGCCTACTGGCATATAGACTTGCTCAGGCATTTCCATAATATAATCAAAAGTTAAATGTTCCCATTCTTGTGAATTAATCAAACTTTGTTTTTTACACTGTGGACACAACTTACGCACCAAACGCTGTGCCAATACACCCAAAATCGTTGCTGAAGTTAGGAAAGGTTGAATTCCTAAATCATGTAAACGTGTTAAGCTTGATGGTGCATCATTGGTATGTAGCGTTGAAAGCACCAAATGCCCTGTAAGTGCCGCCTGAATTGCCATGTTTGCTGTGTCATGGTCACGAATTTCCCCAACCATAATAATGTCAGGGTCTTGGCGCATTAAGGCACGTACACCGTCAGCGAAACCAAGGTCAATACCTTGATTGACCTGCATTTGGTTAAAACTTGGCTCTAACATTTCAATCGGGTCTTCAATGGTACAGACATTTACCTGTTCCGTTGCCAATGCTTTTAAAGATGAATATAGCGTCGTGGTTTTCCCCGAACCTGTTGGCCCTGTGACCAAAATAATACCGTGACTGTGCGCCGTGAGTGCATGCCAAGAATTAAGTAAACGCTCATCAAAACCCAACTGCTGAAAACTTCTGACCAAAACTTCAGGATCAAAAATACGCATCACTAACTTTTCACCAAAAGCCGTTGGCAAAGTCGATAAACGTAATTCTGTTTCAAGCCCTTTCGGTGTGCGAGTTTTTAAACGCCCATCTTGCGGTTTACGTTTTTCAGCAACATTCATGCGACCTAAAATTTTAATACGTGAAATTACTGCCGTCAGCGTATTTGCAGGCATGTTATAAATAGTGTGCAATACACCATCGATACGAAACCGAACCTTACCATTTTCCTTACGTGGCTCAAGATGAATATCACTTGCACCCTGTTCAAAGGCAAACTGTAAAACCCAATCGACTAATTTGACAATATGTTGATCATTAGCATCGGGGCTTTGCGTATCACCTAATTGTAAAAGTGCTTCTACACCTTTATTTTCATTACCATGCAAGCCTGATTTCTGTGAAGAGCTAACTGCACGACTCACTTGATAATATTCAGTTAAATAGCGCTGTAGTTGCTCAGGACTTAAAAAAACCCGTTCAATTTTTTTCGGGCTTAAACTACGTTCTAAGTTATGCACCCAATCGGTGACAAAAGGCTGATCTGAACCGATGAGAATTTTATCTGCGCCACATTCCACAGCAAGAATTTTATTGCGAAGTGCAAACTCTTGTGACATCACGCCAGTCAATGCCGATACATCGGCTTTGAGTGGATCAATCACATAGAAAGGCAACTCAGCTTTGGCAGATAACCATTGACTCAATGCCGTGAGTGTCATTCGATTTTGCGGTTTTTCTAAATCACTGAGATTAAAGTTTGCAATCCATTGTAATGGATGCCATCGCAATTGTTCACGCTGTCTATGCGTGGTTTGAACCAATAATTTGTCTCGTTCAGAGATTCTTCCATCTTTAAATAATTGTTCTAAACACCATGTGGTATCAATTTCGAAATTAAAATGCATTTGTTATGTCCCCAACTCTATCAACACTATAGCAAATTTAGAGACATAAAATGATGCTGTTTGAGCCATCTTAATAATGAAGATGTGACTAAACCCTCTAAAGGTGTGCGTACACATTCACATCGTAATATGGAAATCATGACCTATTTACTCGAAGGGTCACTTGAAGATAAAGACTCCATGAACAATGGCTCTGTCATTATTTCGGGTGACGTTTAGCTAATGAATACAGTCAGTGGAGTAATAGATTGCGAATTTAACCCTTCAGCTACTGAAGACGTTTATCTTTTACAAATTTGGATGGTATTGAATATTGCTGATGCGACGTCTACACACCAACAAATCCATATTTCAACTGAAGATAAATTTTTGAAAATTAATTGATTATTTCCAAACATACTATTAAAAAAGATTATTTATTCAGTAAGATATCAATATGTATACTGGTTAATTCCATATTGAAGAAACTGCAAATTCCACCATTCCTGAAAAGTATTATGTTTATTTACATATTGCCAAAGGTCATATTCAGGTCAATGAGCAATTTTTGAATATAGGTGATGCTGCTCGTATCCTTGACTGTGGCAATATACATTTTTGCTCTGTCGATTATGCCGAAGTTTTAATTTTTGAAATGCAAATTCATTAAAATTCCAAAAATATTTTAGCGCTTATTTAAAAAGATACTTTAAAACTTTAGACAATAAAAATGCCTCATGAGGATATATCGCTGACCAAATTAAAATTTCTGTGTCTATCAGCAAATATCAGTTCTAATTCGGTACAGTATAACCTCATTAATAGATCTCGTTTATATTAAGAAACCGTAATCCAACCCCTGGTTCCGTAATAATATATTTGGGTTGTATCGCATTATCATTCAATTTCGCTCGTAATTTTGCGACAAGAATCCTTAAATAATGCGTATCCTCCTGATGCGTAGGTCCCCATAAATCTTTCAAAATTTGTGGCTGTGTAATCAATTGCCCTTTGTGTTGTGCCAACAAACTCAACAACTGATATTCTTTACGTGTAAGTGAAATAAGTTTCTGATTTAAAAATACTTGCCTGTGTGAAAAATCTATTTTCAATAAGCCATCATCAAAAATTGTAGATTCAATGACCGTATTTTGAAACTGCCGTAACAATACACGTATTCGAGCCATAAGCTCTTGTATGCTAAACGGCTTGGTCACATAATCATTTGCACCTGCATCTAAAAGTTTCACTTTTTCAAGCTCATCGGAACGCACAGATAATACAATGACAGGAACATTTGACCACGCACGAAGCTCAGATAAAACCTCAAATCCATCTAAATCTGGTAAACCTAAATCTAGAATAACTAAATCTGCGCCTTGTAATGCCAACAGTTCCAAGCCTTTTTGACCATTTTCAGCCAAAAGTGTTTTATAACCTTGTGCACGAAGTGCAATGTCCAAAAACTTACGAATCTGATTTTCATCATCAATGATCAGTATATTGGTCATAGAACTGGTCGATACATTTTGCTCTGACATTTTTCCCTCAAAACATTGATAATAGAACAAGTTAAACAATTTGCTGAATCGGCAACCGCATTCGAATACACGTCCCTTGATTCTTCTTAGCTGATGATGCCACGATTTCCCCCATATGCGCACCAATAATGGCTTTGACAATAGTTAAACCCAAACCAGTCCCATACTGTCCACGATCACCACGTTGCATGGTATAAAACATATCAAAAATACGGTCTCTTTCATCTTCAGGGATACCCTGACCTTGATCAGTAATGGCAATTTCGATTTCATTTTCACTGAATTTTGCAACATCAATAATGACTGCCTGATGTTCAGGTGAAAACTTGGCTGCATTTTCCAATACATTAAAAATCGCCTGTTCAATCAAAGCAGCATGCACAAATAAGCTCAAACTTTCTGCAGGCATTTTTACATTGACAATGGCTTGTGGCATATAACGTTTTAAACGACGTACCGCTGAACCAACCAACTCATCTACACCAATCCAATCCCGTTTTAGGCTTAAACCCTCATGCCCTAAACGTGTCATATCTAACAAGTTCTGAATATATCGATCTAAACGCTCACCCTCCAGATGAATCGCTTCCAATAAATCATCTTGGTCTTTTTCATCCATCGAATGACGATAATTGCTTAAAGTGTCTGCAGCACCAATAATTGAAGCCAAAGGCGAACGTAAGTCATGCGAAACAGATGAGAGTAATGCTGAACGTAATTTTTCAGTTTCAGAATTCACATTGGCTATTTCTAAGGCTTTGGTGAGTTGAGTACGAGAAATCGCTTGGGCAATATATTCCACCATTGTTTCGGCTAATTGTTTTTGTTCAGTATTCAAAATAGATTGTGTAGGTGGAAATTTCAAACCAATCACACCTAAACATTGCTTTGAGGCTAATAACGGTAAAAACCACCATTCATTTTTAGTTAAAGTTTGAGTAAATCGCCCTGAAGGTAGGTGATTTTTAAATGTCCAATCTGCTGAAATTTTATCTTTCTGATTAATTGCATTTTGTGAGTTTTCCCTAGATAAAGTTTCAGGAAAATAAATCCAAACGTATGCATTTAAATTTTTGCTTAGGCTATTTTCTGCAATTTCTTGCACCTGTTTTAAATCGACTGCTGTAGACAACTTCTGCCCTAAATCTTGCATGATACTATTATAGCTATTTGCCGTTTTTAGTGCCGTGACTTGCTCTTTGAGTCGAGAAGCCAAACGACTAGAAATTAAGGCTGCACCTAAGAAAGCAACTACAGTGATCACCCCTTGATGTGCCGAAATTTGCAACGTAAATTTTGGGGAAATAAAAAAGAAGTTATACGCCAAGAAGAATAAAAGTGCCGAAAGCACTGCAGCGAGCATTCTTGTTTTTGATGCCACAAAAACCACGGCGGTAATAAAAATAACAGATAGTTCTTCAATACCCAGATATTTTTCCCCGAAACTGGCAATCACAATACTCACAACGACTGTTGCAAGTACATACCATATTTCTCGCAGTGACAGAAAAGCACTTTGGTTGAGAATAAATAATGGTTTATTTTCAGAAAAAATAGGCACAATACTGAGTTCAAAACTCGGTTGATATCTCAACAGTTGTTCAATCAAATTCGGCTTGAAATAAAAAGCAGTCGCATATTTTTTCTGAACAGTTTGCGCCAAAACCAAAGTGGAAATACCTCGATCGATCACATAATCAAACAAGGTCTTTGCATGCTGTTTACCATGTAAGATTTCTGTCATTCCACCCAATTGTCTTGTTAAATTTAATGCACGTTCGATTTCTCGACTTTGTGACTGATTTTGCGAATAGTCTTTATTTTTAACGCTTTGAGAATCATGTGAAAATGCAACTACTGTCCAATTCGCCAAACGATGTTCTGCAATTCGACAGCCTGCACGCACCAAAGCCTCAGAATGTCCATAGCCATCCACCATAATTAAAATATGATTTTTCAATGGAATTTGCGCAATCCCTTGAATCGCAAAATTTTCACGCACGTCACTATCGACATAACTTGCAACGGTTTGCATTGCTAACTCACGTAAAGCAGTCAAGTTAGAATGATTAAAAAAACGTTGCAAAGCCTGTTCTGCTTGCTCAAGCACATAAACTTTGCCTTGATTTAAACGCTCCAACAACTCATTGACAGGCAAGTCAATTAAGCGAATATCACGAATCCTTTCAAACACACAATCTGGCACAGTTTCTGTCACACGAATGCCTGTAATTTGATACACCACATCATTCAAACTTTCCAAGTGCTGAATGTTCATGGTAGTAAAAACATCTATACCCGCATCTAATAATTCATTGATGTCTTGCCAACGCTTTTCATGACGACTGCTTGGCATGTTGGTATGGGCAAACTCATCAACAAGAACAATGCTTGGCTTTTTATCCAGCACCGCATCCAAATCCATTTCTTCCAGTTGATGCCCTTGGTATACAATAGTTTTACGGGGAATAATAGCAAGACCTGAAACCAAATTTTCGGTTTCTGCGCGCGCATGTGTTTCGACATAACCAATGACAATGTTGTTGCCTTGCAAAGCCAATTCATGTGCGCGAACGAGCATCGCAAAAGTCTTCCCGACACCTGGCGCAGCCCCTAAAAATATCGTTAAACGTCCAGATTGATAGCGCTGCGTATGTTGCAACAAAACATCTGCTTTATTCGTTCGTTGATCGGTCATCGATGTCTGCTTATGTATGTTGAATTTTAAACAATCGGAATCTTAAATTCGAGCTAATCCTCCCTTTAAGAGCGGGCTAGGGAAAGATTTTTTATTTAAAATTACCTCTTCTAGCCTTGCCCCTCAAAGGGAGAAGGAATAATTAACTTATTCAAATCTCAAAATCACTTTCCAATGTGATCCAAAGCTAAATTTAATTCAAGTACATTCACACGCGCCTCTCCCAATATCCCAAAAGTCGGCTGCACTGTATATTGTTGTACCAATTTAGTTACTTCTTGCTCAGAGATCTGCCTTAGTTGCGCAACACGTTTCACCTGAATAAATGCAGACTGCACAGAGATTTCAGGGTCAATTCCACTGCCAGAAGCGGTCACCAAATCCGCTGGAATTTTTGATTTTTCAATCTGTTCCTGTACAGCAATTTTATTCAACCGCGTATCTATGGCTTGATGTAAAGCAGGATTGGTGACTGCCATATTACTCCCTGCCATTGCCATTGGGTCATAATGTGCAGCCGATGGACGTGGCTGAAAATATTGGGTCTGAATAAAAGGTTGTGCAACTAGACGTGACCCCACAACCCGATCATTTTCCAAAATTAAACTGCCATTGGCTTGATCTGGAAAGATGACCTGACCAAGCCCTGTGGCAACTGAACTGTATACAAAACCGCAAAGTGTTAAAGCAACAATACTTAAGCCTACAGATGCACGTGTTAAATCTGCCCATGATGAATCCATGAGTAGCTGATTTTCCAATGAATCGTTCTTATCTGCATAATGTTCAATGTTCATTTTTATCATCCTCAAAAAATTAAAGTGACAGTAATGGACTAATCATCAGATCAATCACTTTGATTGCAACGAAAGGCAATAACACCCCACCCACACCATAAATCAACATATTACGGCGCAACAATTGAGTAGAGGTAGAGGGTTTAAATTTCACACCACGTAAGGCAATTGGAATCAGTAAGGGAATAATAATGGCGTTAAAAATCAAGGCTGAAAGAATTGCACTTTCACAACTACCCAATTGCATCACATTTAAAACACTCATTTGTGGAATGCTAGCCACGAATAGTGCAGGTAAAATTGCAAAGTATTTCGACACATCATTTGCCAATGAAAACGTGGTCAATGCGCCACGGGTAATCAACTGTTGTTTACCAATTTCAACCACAGCCAATAATTTAGTTGGATCAGAATCTAAATCCACCATATTGCCTGCTTCTTTAGCCGCTTGCGTACCTGAATTCATGGCTAAACCAATATCGGCTTGTGCTAAAGCAGGTGCATCATTGGTGCCATCACCGACCATTGCCACCAAATGCCCTTTATTCTGTTCATCACGAATACAATTCAGTTTATCTTCGGGTCTTGCTTCAGCAATATAGTCATCGACACCTGCTTCTGCTGCAATTGCCGCTGCCGTTAAAGGATTATCTCCCGTCACCATGACCGTTTTAATGCCCATTTCACGTAAACGAGCAAACTTTTCTTTAATACCCTGTTTAATCACATCAGAAAGCTCAATTACACCAAGAATGTTTTGGTCTTTTGCAACCACTAAAGGTGTAGCCCCTTTCGATGCAACCTGTTTAACACGAGTTTTAAGCTCACTATGATTTTCAATACTTTGTGTTGCGAATTTCAAAATCGCATCCAAAGCACCTTTTCGGATTTGATGACCATCGGACAAATTAATCCCTGAAATACGAGTTGAAGCATTAAAAGAAATAAATTCAGCATGTTCTGGTTCTACGACTCGCTCACCTTGATCTTTTGCCAAAGCCACCACAGACTTACCTTCAGGGGTCGGATCTGCAAGTGAGGTCAACACTGCTGCTTGACGAAGTTCAGACTCGGTGACGCCTGAAAGCGGATAAAATGCCGTTGCCTGACGATCACCATAGGTAATAGTTCCTGTTTTATCGAGGAGCAATACATCGACATCCCCTGCGACCTCAACCGCTTTACCTGATTTGGCAATAATATTGGCTTTTAAAGCTCTATTCATTCCCGCAATCCCAATTGCAGGTAATAAGCCACCAATCGTGGTTGGAATTAAACACACCAACAGCGCTACCAATACAATTGGATTAATTTCAATATTCAGGAAATGTCCAATAAAAGGCAAACTCACCACCACGACAATAAACGTCACGGTCATGACAGTCAGTAAAATACCCAATGCAATTTCATTCGGCGTTTTTTGGCGGTTCGAACCTTCGACCAAAGCAATCATTCGATCAAGGAAGCTATTTCCAGCTTCAGCAGTCACTTGTACGACTATACGATCGGTAAGCACTTTAGTACCGCCAATCACACCTGATTTGTCTGTACCTGCTTCACGTAATACAGGTGCAGATTCACCCGTAACAGCCGCTTCATTAATGGTGGCAAAACCTTGAATAATTTCACCGTCAGCAGGAATCAGCTCGCCTGCACGGACTTCAATCAAATCATTCATTTGTAACTCTGTTGCAGCGACTTGCACGCCCTCTAAATTATCCTTAGAACTGAGTCGACGGGCAGTTAAATTCTGCCGTGCTTGTCTTAAAGAAGACGCTTGACCACGACCTTTGGCTTCTGCAACCGCTTCTGCATAATTGGCAAATAAAACAGTGATCAATAAAATAAACGTCACCGATAAACCAAATACCAAACTAGCTTCACCTATTAAAGTACTAATAAATGTAATGATTGTTCCAAGCCAAACAATCGCCATCACAGGATTCTTAATCATATGCTGCGGTAATAATTTAACACAGGCATTTTTCCACGCTTCAGCTTGAAATAAAGTCGAAGATAATGTGTTTTTTTGTGCTTCAATAGATTGTTTTGAATGCTTCATTGTACTCACCCTTAACCTTGAACCAATAACAAATGGTCAGCGATTGGCCCCAAGACGAGGACTGGCATAAATTGTAATAAGGTCAACATCATCACGATGGCAATTAAAGTTAATGCAAAGGTTGGTGTTTCAACTTTTAGGCTTCCGCTACTTTCAGGTGCCTGACGTTTAGCTGTTAAACGTGTTGCAATCCATAATGGAATAATTAAGGTTGGGAAGCGTCCCAATAACAAAGCTAAACCACAGGTCACATTCCACCATACGGTGTTATCTGCCAATCCCTCAAAGCCTGAACCATTGTTGGCAAATGCAGAAATGTATTCATATAGCACTTGGGAAACGCCGTGATATTGCGGATTACTATTGCCAGTCAATTCTGGGAAAAATAAAGTTATAGCGGTTAAAGTTAAAATCACAATTGGCTGTATAAGAATGACCACGGCAAGTAATTTAATTTCTCCTGCTTCAATTTTTCGACCAAACAACTCAGGTGTACGTCCTGTCATTAAACCTGCAATAAATACAGCCAAAAATAGGTAGATAATGAATTGCTGTAAGCCACAACCAATTCCTCCCCAAATGGCATTGATCAGCATATTAGAAAACTGAACCAAGCCTGTCAGTGGTGCGGATGAATCATGCATCATATTGACAGAGCCGTTGTTGACTTGTGTCGTCAGTGCAGACCAAAGTGCCGAAGAAGACTCACCAAAACGAACTTCTTTTCCTTCCATTGCATAAATCTGTGATGCTGTAGAAGAAAGGCTTTCAGACCAAATCGCACTGCTTGCGGAAACCACTGACATCAGCAACATTGAACCAAAAACAAAGCCTGCAAATTTGGCACGTTTAGTGAAAAAGCCCAACATAAAAATGACAGAAACAGGGATCAGTAAGATTGCCAACATTTCTAAAAAATTAGATAAAGGCGTTGGATTTTCCAATGGCACACTACTGTTTGGTCCATACCAACCACCACCATTACTACCTAATTGCTTGATTGCCACCATCGGTGCAACAGGACCTAAAGGAATTTTTTGCGTGTGTAATTCGGCAGTTTGGTCGCGGACTTGAACTTCAGGACCACCTTGAAAAGTAGATGGCACACCTTGGCTAGTGAGTAAGAGCGACCACACCATACACAACGGTATTAGAAAGCGAAAAGTTGGACGAATAACATCTGCCCAATAGTTTCCGATATTAATCTTTTTAACTTTGGTGCTAAAACTTGCATATTGATCTGCTTCTGACACAACATTCGATTGCTGATAAAATAGTGCACGAATCGTTGCGACAACCATCGCCAAACCCATCATTGGGGTAATAATTTGCAGACCCACAATCCCGACCATTTGCGACAAATAAGACAGTTGAGCTTGCCCTGAATAATGTTGCTGATTGGTATTGGTCAAGAACGAAATCATGGTATGCAATGCCAAATCCCATGACATATTCGGTGCATTGTTTGGATTCAGTGGCAAACTGGCTTGTGTCATAAATAAAAGCCAAGTCACTAAACCAAGTAGTAAACAGCTCAGCACAAAACTCAGTGTATAGGTCTTCACGTTCATGCCAATTTTTGGGTTTGTCCCTAAAATGGTGTAAATTGGTTTTTCGATCCAATTAAATACTGGGTCAATTTTCATCTCACGATTTTGCATAATCGCAGCGAGATATTTCCCTAAGGGATATGCCAAAATGGTCACCATGACCAAGAGTAAAATAAGCATTAACATGGCATCTCACTCCCCGTTAAACAGTGAGCAATAAATCTATTTTTGATATTGATACATTTTTGATTTTTAAGTGTTTGTACGAGGCACATTTGGGAATGCTGTACTTTTTGATGCGCTATGAATGTAGCACTCATCTTTTTCATCCTAAACTTTGGGATATTCCACGATTTAGTATGAGAAAAGTATGCGTAAACTCTCTATTCACGAAACAGTATAAGACGTAAAAATTACGTAAAAATTTGTCTTTTACCATTTATAAATCATGTGAAATACCTTACAACAGATGCCTATTTTTATGACGTTGTTCGTTTACTTATGGAAAATTTTGAACTGCTTAAAGCCTTGTTTTTAGGGCTTATTGAAGGGTTAACCGAGTTTTTACCGATTTCAAGTACAGGACATTTAATTTTATTTGGGCATCTAATTGATTTTCATTCAGATACAGGACGTGTTTTTGAAGTTGTCATTCAGCTTGGTGCTATTCTTGCTGTGTGCTGGCTCTACCGTCAAAAAATTATCAATTTAGTCAAAGGCTTTTTCTCGGGTGATGTACATGCCCGACGCTTTGCCATCAATGTATTTATCGCTTTTCTTCCCGCTGTGGTTATTGGCGTTTTAGCAGTCGACTTTATTAAGCAAATCTTGTTTAGCCCACTAGTGGTCGCCTTTGCTTTAATTATTGGTGGTTTTATTATTTTTGCGGTTGAAGGTAGAAAGTTTGAACCCAAGACAATAGAAGCAACGGACATTAACTTGAAACAAGCTATTTTGATTGGCTTTGCACAATGCCTTGCGATGATTCCAGGTACATCTCGTTCAGGTGCAACCATTATTGGTGGTATGTTATCTGGTTTATCACGTAAAGCGGCTACAGAGTTTTCGTTTTTTCTTGCCATGCCAACCATGCTTGGGGCGGCAACTTATGATCTTATACGCAACGCAAATGTATTAACTACAGACAATATGATGAATATTGCAGTCGGTTTTATCGCTGCATTTATAGCGGCATTATTTGTGGTCAAAGCTTTGGTTAAATTTGTAGAAAAACATACATTAAGAGTATTTGCTTGGTATCGGATTATATTGGGTTTACTCATACTAATCCTATTACACTCCCTCTAATAATCTAAGGAAGAAAAAATTGGTGTTACTCTAAATTGTATGTTGCGAATAATGAGAAGCACTGAAAGACCTATATAAAGAAGAATGGTATCAAACACGATGATAAGCAGAATTACCATTGTAAAGGATGTAAATTGACTTTACTTATGCTTGCCTAATGTTGCGGAATTCGGGATATTTCAAAGATCATAAAGGTTAGTATTGGGAATATCCTGAAAACGTTAACAGAGTAAAATGATGAACTTACTCCAAAGCAATCACACTATAAAGATTTAGAAGTAGATGAATTTTGGCATTTTTTAGTAATAAGAAAAGTAAGCGTTGGTTGCCGTATGCCTTTGAAAGAAGCAGCGTAGAAATGGTAGCTTTTGTATGTGGCGATAGAAACACCATTACAGCACAAAAGTTAAAGGATCGAATTGAAAACTTAAATATTACTTATCTTTATTGCTAGTGACCGTTGGAAACGTATTATTAAAGCCTTTAAGTTCACTTTGCTAGGGAAGTTTCATACAATTTAAATATGTTTACTTCCCAACCTATTTGTCGTGTAAGGCATTGAATAAAATAAGTTGTTAGAAAAACCTAAAACCTATTGTTTTTCAAAAAAGCTTGAAAATCATTTTAGAACCTTCGATTTAACCTTCTTTTATATCAATAATGGATTTATTTAATGCCAGCATACTTTTTGAAACACCATCTAAAATTGTATATGGAGTAGAAACACGGGCAATAAAAAAAAATTATAAATAGAATAGTTTTAATTAAAATTAAACGAAAACCGTAGAGCTTTTAAATATCCACCATCTAGAGTTTCCAATGTGTAACTCTGCTGTTAATTCATCACACATATCAAAGACCCCCTTGTCTATGATGAAAATTAATAAGTTGCAGACATTAATTTTCCTTGTTCTAACATCAATATTTCAGCGTGTAAAAATACTAACTCATCTACATGGTGCGTCACATAAATCATCGGCAAATCAATCTCCTCTTTTAACCTTTTGAAGAATGGTAAAATTTGCTGTTTTAGTTGATGATCAAACCCTGTCAGTGGTTCATCTAGCAGTAATAAATGGGGTGAAGACAACAAGGCACGGCCAATTGATACCCGTTGTGCTTCTCCACCAGAAAGCTGATGTGCTTTACGATGAATTAAAGGCATTAATTCAAGCAAATCAACAATCTCATTAAAATGAAATTTAGGATTTTCTTGATTAACCTGTTTTACTGCATACATTAAATTTTGCTGTACATTCATGTGTGGGAACAATAGTGCATTTTGAAAAATCATCGCAATTTTTCGTTGATGCATGGGCACATGAATGTTTTTCTGCTGGTCAAATAAAACCTGTTGATTAAACTGAATAGAGCCCTGTGTTGGATGTAATAAACCGACAAGATTTTTTAAAAATGTACTTTTTCCACTACCCGATGCACCGACGATGCCCAATAGTTGATCTTGCATTTCAAGCTGAATATTTAACTTAAAATCTGCCCTCTGATATTGAAAATCGCAACGTAGCATACGCTTATCCCATTAATTTACTTTGATATTTCTGTAAGATAAAGTAATTGACTATCAGTGCAGAAAAGGCAAGAATTAAAGAAAGAGTGACCAAACGCATCGCCATCTGTTCACCATCAGGTTGTTGTAAAAAGGAATAAATAGCGATGGGTATCGTCCTAGTTTCATCAGGGATATTGCCAACAAATGTCATGGTTGCACCAAACTCGCCTAGACTACGGCTAAAACATAAAATACTACCAATCAAAATCCCTGGCAGTGCCAAAGGCAAATTAATACTGAAAAAAACTTTGATTGGACTTGCTCCTAAAGAGCCTGCGATGTGTTCAAGCTGTTGATTCATCATTTGAAAAGACAGTCTGATGGGCTGCACCATTAAAGGAAAAGCCACAATCATGGAGGCCAATACTGCACCTTTCCAATTAAATGCCAATTCAATACCCATTTGATGTAAATATTGTCCAATCCAACCTTTATTGCCAAATAAAATCAAAAGTAAATAACCTAAAACCACAGGTGGCAATACCATGGGTAATTGTAAAATCGCCTCAACTAAAAATTTAAGTCTGAATTCATAACGTGCTAAACACCACGCCAATGCAATCGCAAAGGGAATGCAAAACAGTGTTGCAAAGCTGGCAACTTTTGCCGAAAGATAGAGTGCACTTAGTTCTTCAGGGCTTAGCATCTTACATCCCTCTCACTCTTTGCCTATTTTATTAATTTTTTTGATCTTACTGGTTAATGCTAAAACCATATTTTTTAAAGATAATTTTAGCTTGTGGGCTGCTTTTTACAAATTTTTCAAACTGTACAGCATCCCCATTCTTTTCACCCTGTTGGGTTAAAGCCAAAGGATAAAGAATCGGATGATGTGAGTTTTCAGGGAATGTCCCAATCACTTTTACCTTTTTGCTGATGAGTGCATCGGTTTTATAAACAATACCAACATCACATTCACCACGTTCTACAAATGCTAAAGCAGAACGAACATCATCTGTACCGACAATTCTCCCTTTCAAACTGTCGAGCCAATTGAGTTTGATTAAACTTTGTTTGGCATATTTACCCGCAGGAACAGATTCCATTTGACCTGTACACACATGTCCTTTAAAGGATTGTGCAAAATTAAAATTGGGTTGTGCTTTAAATGCAATATTTAATTTTTTTGGGCTAATCAGAACCAATTGATTTGACAATAAAGCTTTGCTTTTATTTTCAGTAATCATTTGTTTTTTAATTAAATAATTCATCCAATCGACATCCGCAGAAAAGAAAAGATCACTTTTTGCCCCCGCTTCAATCTGTTTAGCCAATGCGGATGATGCACCGAAAACAGGTACAATATCGGTCTGAGGATGTTGCTTTTTATAAACTACAGCAATATCTGAAATTACATTGGTCAAACTCGCAGCGGCATATACCTTGACAGTTTCAGCTTGAGTTAAATTGCATAGACTGAATAATGCTACTCCAATCATTAAATTTTTCATGCGTTCTCCAATTACAAATTATTGATATTTAGCGTAATAAATGATTTAAATTAGATGAAAAATCCATCCACAATTTGCCCTGCATGTATTTTCTCCCTAGCAGGAATGCGAACCAAAGCATTGGCGTGCATCAAATTGCTCAACATATGTGATTGTTGATTGGACAAACTACTGACTTTTAATGTTGCCTGAGCAAAACTGACGCTCATGCGTAAAATGCGTTCTCGTGCATCGGCTTTTAAGTCGTGGGTCAATGTTGCTTTAAAACCATTGGGAATGTGTCGATGCCCCTGCAATGCATTTAAAATCGTTTGAGTATAAATGTGCATTCCAACATAGACCGCAGCAGGGTTTCCTGGTAACCCTAATAAAGAACAAACAGATCCATCTGTTCTGATAAATTCTGCAAACAACATCGGCTTGCCAGGTTTTTGTTTCACTTTCCAAAATACTTGCTGAAAACCTAAATCCAAAGCGACAGGTCGAATAAAATCATAGTCACCGACAGATACACCACCTGTGGTTAGGATCAGATCGTATTTTTGATTTAAATCACCTAATAAACTGTTTACGACCTCAGCCGTATCTACGACATGAAAAATATCAACTTTTTGATTCTGTTGTTGAAACCATGCTTGAATAAGCGGTGCATTGGCATCAAAAATTTTCCCTGCTTCAAAATCTGAACTGCTTTTTGCGACTTCATCCCCTGTAATCACCACTGCGATTTTAGGATATTGATAGACTTGAACCTGTTGCACGCCTGCCATACTCAGTGAAGCAACGGCACCGACTGATAATTGTTGTCCTGCTTGTGCCAAAAGTTGCCCAACAGTAATTTCTTCACCTGCATCCCGAATATCGGCATGAATTTTTAAATGTTCTATTATTTCGATAGATTCAGGATTAATAATTTGAATAATTTCCTGCCTTGCCACAGTCGTTGTGCCCTGTGGAATTTCAGCACCTGTGAAAATCCGTAGCGCCTGCCCTGCCTGTAAAGTTAATTCTGCGCTTTGCCCTGCACGAATTTCACCGATTAATGTAAATTGGCTATTCGCTTGTATAACATCTTCTAAATGAGTTTCTAAAGGATCAGCTGAATTAAGCGCATAGCCATCGACAGCACTTTGTGAAAATAAAGGTAACTGTATAGTTGAAAAAATATCTTCGGCTAAATAACGGTTTAAGGCAGCATTCAATGCAAGTGTTTCAGTACCTAAAGGTTGTATTTTTTCCAAAATCAAAGCTAAAGCCTGATCAATCGAAATCAGTCCTGATTCCGTTCCACAGCTAGAATGTGTGGCAGACTCTGCTTGAAACGAAATTATTTCATTGATGCTTTCACTCATTCATAACCACCTTGATGTGGAATATTTTTTTGGACATCAAATAAATGAACCAACGCAGGTAAAATTGCGATTAAGGACTCTTTGGCACCCTGACGACTTCCCGGCAAAGTAATCACTAAACTGTTATCAATATAACCTGCAACTCCGCGACTGAGTGCAGCATAAGGCGTGCGTTTCTGTCCAAAACTACGAGAAGCTTCCATTAAACCGGGAATTTCACGCTTCAATAAGGGTTGAATAGTTTCCACGGTTAAATCTTTTGGCCCTAAACCAGTACCACCCACGGTTAAAATTAGCGGATATTGATTTTTTTGCTGTTCAATTAAAGCCAATAATTGTTCATGGCTATCTGCAATCACTTGATAGCTGATATTGCTAAAATTCGCTTCCTGTAAAATTTCCAAAACATTTTGTCCTGCGGTATCGGGTTTTTTACCTGCAGCGACTGTATCTGACAGTACAATCACCGATGCAAATAACGCCTCTTTCAGCGCACGGGTAAAATGCGACTTACCGCCTTTTTTCTTGTCTAATTTGCACTGATCCAAACTTAGATCTTCAGGCTCACAATGTGGTTTCAGCATGTCATAGAGAGTTAGACCTGCAAGGCTGACTGCTGTCAATGCCTCCATTTCTACGCCCGTTGGGCCAATCGTTTCAACAGTTGCAATAATTTTTACATGATTTTCAAATAGTTCGAAATCCACATCTGCACGATAAATGGGTAATGGATGACACAATGGAATCAGCTCATCGGTTCGTTTTGCCGCTAAAATGCCTGCTATACGTGCTGTTTTAAGCGCATCGCCTTTTTCGGTATTGCCATTGCGAAGCAATTCAATGCAATGTGGCGGTGCGTACAAAATACCCGATGCAATTGCAGTCCGATAGCTTTCCGCCTTCATACCTACATTTTTCATGACAATATCCTTCAGTGCTGATACAACTTTATAGGTTTAGAGCATTCATTTAAATCAGGGTTGAAGTGAATGCTGTTGATGTGATTCATCACTTTATTGATGTGCTGTATCATGACAATGTTCATGCATGTGACAATGTTCATGCATGTGACAATGGCTATGTGAGTGATGCTGATCTAAACTTTGATCTAAATCCTGACGAATACAACAACCTTCCACATATTGACTTGTCCCATCACAGTAAAACTCTTCTTTCCACACGGGCACTTCATGTTTGACCCGTTCCACTGCTTCTTCACACGCCTGAAATGCTTCACGGCGATGCGCTGCATAGGCAATGGCAATAATCGCCGTTTCACCAATACCCAAAGCTCCAACTCTATGAACAACTCGTACATAAGACACGCCGTATTTTTGTTGAATGTCCTGTTCAATTTGACGAATCATTTTTTCCGCAACAGGTGCATAAGCAGTATATTTTAATGCTTGAACGGCTTTACCTTCATGATGATTGCGCACCGTGCCAATAAATATGCCAATGCCCCCACATTCAGGAAAATGTTGAATGCCATCACAAATATCCTGTGAAAATGCATGGGTTTGAATCCTTGCAAAATGTTTTAGAGCTTGCATAATCAACCTCCTGCAACAGGTGACAACATGACAAGGGTACTATCATGATTGAGTAGCATTTGCCGTGACACAATATCTTCACCAATAGCGCAGGCACAGCGTTCCAGCATTTTTTGCGTATGCGGATATAACAGTTCCACTTGTGCTAAAACATCTGCAATGCAGCTTGAAGCATCACACTGTAGGATTAAATCACTCGGTAATTGCCGTTCAATTGCACCAAAGGCTTCAATTTTAACTAGAATATTTGACATCTTTAACCTCCAAGCATATGCATACTAATTTTTCGGGATGTCTGCTGTACTGTTCGGGCTTGAATAACATCATACCCTTGTTCTTTTTTCCAAATATAAGCACCAACTTTTTGCAATAATGCTAACTTCTCAGGGGTCTTTTCAGGCATTTTTTCAACGGTTGATAATGCAACTTGTCGTGAAGCTAACAATAGCGCTCTAATTTCTGTTTTTAGTGCTAAGCCTTTTGGCGCAAACAAACAGTTATACAATTCGCCTTGTGCCGTTAAACGAATACGATCACAATCACCGCAAAATGAATGACTGATAGTGGAAATAATACCAATCGTATGTTTTTTGATGAGATGACTGACACCTAAATGACTGTTGATTAAATATTGCCGTGCAGGATTGGCTCGATAATTAGCCGATGGTTGTACCTGAATTTGTACATCAAATTCAGTCGCCAATGTCGCTAGAATCTGTTGCTCACTCACCACATCCGCAACCGACCATTTTTGATCACCATCAAGTGGCATAAACTCAATAAAACGTAGCACAATATCCTGCTGAATCGACCATTTTGCCAAAGGTAAAATCTGATCGTCATTCAGACCTTTCATTAAAACCGCATTAATTTTAATCGGCAATCCAACTTCTTGTGCCGCAGAAATCCCTGCCAATACAGGTGCCAACTCTTTTTGGGTCAGTTGCTTAAATTGTTCTGCATCCAAACTATCCAAACTTATATTCAGATCATCCAAACCTGCATTCTTCAGTGCTTCAGCATATTTTTTTAAATAATGCGCATTGGTGGTCATCGAAATACGTTTTAGACCGATTTTTTTGAGTTGTTGTAATTGTTCAATAAAATGTACCACTCCTTGGCGCATTAAAGGTTCACCACCTGTAATGCGAATATGTTCGATACCTTGTTGCACCATAAAATGGCAAAATTGATAAAGTTCTTCAAAACTGAGTAAATCGTGTTTTTTTACCCACTCAGGATGTTCAGGCATACAATAGGCACATTTAAAATTACAGCGATCAGTCACTGAAATTCTGAGTTTGCGCTTTTGACGACCAAATTGATCAGCAAATACAGCTTGTGTTTCCAATGGCATCATCGCATTCATTCTGAGCACTCACCTCTTTGGGTATTTAAATTTTGCACTCTATTTATGCTTCAACTTAAAAAGGCCCAATCCATCCTGATGACTTATTGTTATGAGAGGTAGCAATAAGTGTTCCAACTTTGTGCCAAAGTAGCAATTTGCCTGAATTAATGGAGGAATTTCAGTTGTTGATATTGTTGCAACTCATCCAATGAATTAATACTGTGGAAAAAGAGTGCATGATTTTTAAAACATGCCACCTGAGCGTGCAAAGATTCAAAACATTGCTTTAAACTGCGCTGTTTTTGCTCAAGCTGTGCCACTAATGTGGGAAAACTGCTGCGCTTTAACAAACAAAATGGATATAAAGCAGTTTGATTAATTTCCACATAAGCCACTTCTGCCTTCGGATTTTTAACCAAAGTCTGATGCAACATTGCCACGATATTGGACGGAATATAAGTTACATCACAAGGTACAAACAGCACATAATCAGATTGCACATGCGACCATGCACTTTTCATTCCCATCAAGGGGCCTAAAAAGCCACGTTCATCATCCTGATAACAATGCAAACTCGGAATAATTTTCTGATAAATTGAATCATCCCGATGGCTGTTAATCCACACAGTCGTTACAGTAGATTTAAGTTGTTGATGGATTTTAATGAGTTGAATTTGATCATCAAATTTCTGCAAAAGTTTATTCATTCCATTCATACGCCGAGCCTGACCACCTGCAAGAATGACCAAATCAGTGGCAGGATAATCCACCTTCAAACTCACTTTCCGATAGATTCTTTTTACTGTGTTACGCAAGTCTATTTTTTTAAATGTGTCTTCTTTCATAGCTTTTATATTCATTGATTTTAGATTAAACGCCTTTATTTTCATGTTCATAACTGTGCCTCCATCTGACAAATTTTAATCAAACCACGAATTTCAGGTAGACATGAACCACAATTTCCACCCGCTTTTAAACACGCTGTGACTTGTTTTTCATCGGTGATATTTTTGGCTTTGATGGTTTCAATCATGCGGTTTTTCCCGACTTTAAAACAACTACAAACTAAAGCCCCCTCACTGTTCCCCATCGACATCGGTTGCCCTGCAAGTAAGGCTTTACGATGCATCGCACTCAAGCGTTCCCGCTTAAACAAACTTGCAACCCAATCCCGATCCGGCAATAAAGCTTTAGATGCAATATATAAACTTGCAATTAAAATGCCATTTCTAAGCACAATGTTATGACTGATATATGCCGATGGATCTTCTACATTCAGCCACTCAAAACTTTCATCCTCAAAAGCTAAAAGTTCTTTGAGTTTTTCAGTGGTCGCAGACATTTTTCGACGATCTGCCAACTCATAACGGGTGGCTTTTGCTGTGGTAATTTTGGTCCACCACACCATTTTATCCACTGCATTTTTTGTATAATGTTCAAAACCTTGACGAACATATAACACGCCTTGCCACTGCGTATAAAAAGGCTGAATCATGACAGGTGTATGTTTAAATTCAGGCTCGCCCGAAATTGCATCCACCACAGGATTGACCACTTTACCAATTCTCGCATCGGATGCTGTTTTTTCTGTCCAATGGATAGGGGCAAAAACCTGACCACGGCGGATTTTATCGCTTAGCACGACACGTAAGACACAACTTCCCCATGCTGACTTCACATCAACCAATTCAGTATCTTTTAGACCAAATTTCAAAGCATCTTGAGGATGAACTTCGCAATAGGGTTCAGCTTTATGGGTACTCAAATTGGCAGAAAGACCTGTACGAGTCATGGTATGCCATTGGTCCCGAATTCGACCTGTATTTAAAATCAAGGGGTATTCACTGTCGGTTTGATGTACAGGATTAACGACGGATGTGGCAATAAATTTGGCTTTCCCATCGGTATGGCTAAAATGACCATCGGCATACAAACGCGCCACAGCATCTTCTTTTTGTTCGCTTGACCATACAGGCCATTGAATGGGAGCTAAATTTTGATAATCGGTAATGCTTAAATCGGTTAAACCACTTAAATTAAAATAACGGAAAATAGAATCATCTGTTCGATCTATAGTTTGTACATTTTGATAGGCAGATAATTGCGCATGTTCTGTAAAAATCTCATGACTATTAGCAAATTCAAACCCATCAAAACCCATCTTTTTTGCGACTTGTGAAATTGACCACCAATCGGCTTTACATTGTTCAGGTACGGCTAAAAAAGCATTCTGACGGGAAATCCGTCGCTCCGAATTAGTGACGGTTCCTTCTTTTTCACCCCATGCAAGCGCAGGTAAAAGTACATCAGCGTACTGTGTAGTATCTGTATCAAGACAAATATCAGACACCACTACGAATTCACATTTTTCCAAAGCACGTTTAACCTGATCAGCATTGGGTAAACTCACCACGGGATTGGTCGCCATAATCCAAATGGCTTTGATTTGCCCACTTTCTACAGCTTCAAATAGATCAACAGCTTTTAAACCTGATTTTTGCGCAATGTGTGGGCTTTTCCAAAATTCCTGTACCAATTTTTGATGTTGAGGATTTTCAATTTCCATATGTGCTGCCAACATATTGGCTAGTCCACCGACTTCACGCCCACCCATCGCATTCGGCTGTCCTGTCATAGAAAATGGCGCAGCACCAAGTTTGCCAATTTTGCCAGTTAATAGATGACAGTTGATAATACTGTTGGCTTTATTCACCCCTTGTGAAGATTGATTAACCCCCATCGAAAATAAACTCATAACTTTTTCAGTATGAGTAAACTTTTGATAAAACAATTCTAATTTCTCGAGAGAGATTCCTGTTTTTTGTGCCACATCGTAAATGGAGGATTCACTGTGGCTACTGTCCAAAGCCACTGTTAAGCATTCAGTATGTGCTGTAACGAAATCAGTATCGACTGCGCCATTTTGATGCAAATATTGCAATAGACCATTAAACAGTGCGACATCCTGTCCGGGTAAAATTGGTAGATGTAAGTCTGCGGCTTCACAGGTTGCCGTAAAACGTGGGTCTATGACCACCACGAATAAATCTCGCTCTTCTTTGGCTTTCATAATCCGTTGATATAAAACAGGATGACACCATGCGGTATTTGAGCCAACCAAAACCACCATATTGGTATGTTCAAAATCTTCATAACTTGCAGGAACAATATCTTCACCAAAAGCCCGTTTATGCGCTGCTACGGCGGAAGACATGCACAGTCGTGAATTGGTATCGATATTAGCTGTACCCAAATAACCTTTCACAAATTTATTGACGACATAATAATCTTCAGTCAGCAATTGCCCCGACACATAAAAAGCAACACTTTCACGCCCATACTGATCAATACAATGTTGAAATTGCTCTGCAATTTTTGTTGTGACCGTACCCCAATCACTTATTTTACGTTGTGCCTTACGTCCAAGCATCGGCTGTAAAACACGACTTTCCAAACCAAGCGTATCGGCTAAATTACTGCCTTTAATACACAATTTTCCAAAATTGGCAGGATGATGAATATTTCCTGTGATCGTTACTTTTTGCCCCAAAGTTCCCGTTTGTACCTTAGCCGTCACGCCACAACCCACACCACAGTATGGGCACGTAGAATCTGTAGTTTTAATATTATTGTCTGTATGACTTTCTGTGGAGCCATGCAGTTCCATCATAGGGATACTCTTCATTTCCTGCTGTGCTCCTTATTCCCAATCAAACTTATTTGGGCGTTGCTTTCATTTTCTAGAATCAACCCAAATATCTAAATTCACGATGATATAAACTATCGTATAGTGGCATGGATGCTATCGTTGGACGAGGTACAGGGCGTACTCCTCGCACAACAAAGGATTTTTGTCACTTTTGATCTCTCAAAAGTGAGGCTACACCTACGCAAATAAAATTTAACTTAAAATGAAAATATGAGGTCGTGGCTTCTATTTTCCTGATAAGCAATGAATCACCCTGCTTGTTTTAATGCAAAATCTCGACCAAACAGTAATTTATTGCGAATACTTGAAATTGAGCTTTGATCTGCAATCAATTCTGCATACCAAGCACCGTCTTCAGTGTCACCAAACAACACAGCACCAATCATTTTGTCTTTTTGAATAATGATGCGTTTGTAAATCTGACGTTTTTCATCATTCAGGATGATGTCTTCATAATCTTCGGCTAATTCACTATTTTCCAAATCAATTCGACCTGCTGAAAACACATCACAGCCACTGACTTTTAACTGCGTGGGTACGGTTGGCGCTTTAAAAGTTAAACTGCCATGCTCTGCCAAATGAGTCGCACAAATAAAAGCTTGCCCCCACAATGGTTCAACCAATCCAAAAGTTTGATTACGATGTTCAATACATTCACCGACCGCATAAATACTTGGATCAAAAGTCTGCATGGTGTCATTTACCATCACACCACGATTGCAACGCAAGCCTGCACTTTGTGCCAAAGTAATGTTAGGGCGGATACCAACAGCAAATACGACTAAATCTGCATCGAGGATTGTGCCATCTTTCAGTTTAATCTGACTAACATGCCCTTCCTGACCAATCAATTCTTGGGTATTGGCTTCGGTGATGATGGAAATACCTTTCGCTTCAATACTGTGACGCAACATTACACTTGCTCTACTGTCAAGCTGACGCTCCATAATTCGATCCATCAAATGCAATACGGTGACATTCATTCCTCGTTGCTTTAAGCCATAGGCTGCTTCAAGCCCTAACAATCCACCACCAATCACCACCGCATTTTTTTTGTTTTTGCAATAATCAAGCATGATATTCACATCGTAAATATCACGAAAGCTAATCACACCTGTTAAATCTGCTCCTGAAATAGGCGGAATAAAGGGTTTTGAACCTGTAGCTAAAATCAAACGGTCATAATCCACTACCTGACCTTTTTGGGTATAGACTTGCTTCCGTGGACGATCAATTTTCACAGCAGGATCATCAGCAATAAAATTGATATTTTTCGACTGATACCATGAATGTGGATGCAACATAATATCTTCAATGGTTTTTTCACCTGACAAAACAGGCGACAACATAATGCGGTTATAGTTACCCCATGGCTCTTCACCAATCACGGTAATATCATAGCGGTCAGGTGCCATATCCAATAAATCTTCCAAGCAACGCATACCTGCCAAACCATTACCAACCAAAACAAGTTTGGTTTTTTCCTGTGAAGATGAATTGTTGGTAATATAGGTTTTTTGTGCTATCGGGCAGACAAAAACACAACCATTTTCAATCTTGCTTGGAAAAACCAAGAGTTTTTGTTCTTTATCTTCTAAGCAACGCCCGGTCGCAAGGCTGAAATGTTGTTTATAAATAGGGGATGCGACCACACGTTCGCCCTGTAGATCCCCAACAATCCCCCGTGACATCACAAAAGCCTGACTAAATGGATCTTGATTGCTTAAGGCATAGACCCGTTTTTCATTCCCGACACGGAACAATGCAATTTGTTGTAGATGGATGATTGCACCCACACCTGTATTTGGCATGATATCGGCAAGTTTACACACTTCAACCCATTCCATCTCATCAGTTGTATTAACGCTTTTTAAAATAGTCATGCAAATTCTCCTTGATCTTATTCAGTGCAAATACTTAAACTTTCAACCGCTTAAGCTTCAACCATCACAATACGACTCACATCACGTTCTGCTGTGGTTATTGGACGGATTTGCCCACGTTCAGAGGCAAACTGAATATGTGGATCATTTTGTTGTTCAGCTTTTGCATTAATAAAGGTAATAAAGCGTTTACGTACTTCAGGGTCTTCAATCGCAGTACGCCATTCATCCTGATAAGTGCCAACCACGTGCGACATACGGCGTTCCAATTCATCCGCTATGTCTAAAGAATCATCAATCACGACGGCTTTTAGATAATCCAAGCCCCCTTCCATGTTGTCACGCCATACTGAAGTTCGTTGTAAACGGTCTGCTGTTTGCACATAGAACATAAAGAAACGGTCGATATAGCGAATTAAAGTTTCTGTATCCAAGTCTGAAGCCAGTAATTCTGCATGACGAGGTTTCATTCCACCATTACCACAGACGTATAAATTCCAACCTCGTTCTGTAGCAATCACACCGACATCTTTACTTTGTGCTTCAGCACACTCACGGGTACAGCCTGAAACCGCCATTTTAAGTTTATGCGGTGAACGTAAGCCCTTATAACGATTCTCTAAAAAGATCGCTAAGCCCATAGAATCATCTACACCATAACGACACCATGTACGACCCACGCAAGATTTAACAGTACGTAGTGATTTACCGTAGGCATGACCTGATTCAAAGCCTGCATTGATGAGTTTTTCCCAAATATCAGGCAATTGATGCACTTGCGCCCCAAATAAATCAATGCGTTGCCCACCTGTGATTTTGGTATACAAACCATAATCTTTAGCCACTTGCCCAATGGTAATTAAACCTTCAGGGGTAATTTCACCTCCAGCAATTCGTGGCACAACCGAATAAGAACCATCTTTTTGAATATTGCCCAAGTAATAATCATTACTGTCCTGTAGACCTGCATGAGTGGGTTTTAAAACAAAATCGTTCCAACAAGATGCTAAAATATTCGCGACCGTTGGTTTACAAATATCACAACCTAAACCATGCCCATGTTGATGGATTAAATCATCAAAGGTTTTAATTTCATTGACTCGCACCAAGTGATACAACTCTTGACGTGAATAGGCAAAATGCTCACATAGATGATTATTAACCGTCACCCCCTGACGCTGTAATTCAGATTTTAAAACCTGTGTTACCAAGGCTGAACAACCGCCACATGCCGTTGCGGCTTTAGTGCATTTTTTTAGTGCACCCAATGAGGTGGAACCCTCTGCAATTGCCGAACAAATATCTGCTTTAGACACATTATTACATGAACAAATCGTTGCACTGTCGGGCAGTAAATCAACACCACTGCCCCCACTTTTAGATGGTGCATTGGCATAACCCGGCATAATCAAACTTTCAGGACTTTCAGGAACTGCTAAACCATTCAACATCATTTGCAAAAGATCGTTGTATTCTTTGGCACAACCAACCAATACAGCACCCAAAAGTTTAGTTTTTTCTGCATTCACCACGATTTTTTTATAAATCATGGCATCTTCATCTGCATAAAAATAACTGAGTGCATTCGGTGTCATGGCGTGTGCATCACCGACTGATGCCACATCAACACCCATTAGTTTCAGCTTGGTGCTCATGTCTGCACCTAAAAATGCAGGGCTTGTTTGTGACATCACGTGCTTGGCTGCAATACGTGCCATGTCATAGCCAGGTGCAACTAAACCATAAATTTTATTTTGCCATAATGCACATTCACCAATGGCGTAAATGTCTTCATCTGAGGTTTGGCAATAATTATTAATACTAATCCCGCCACGCTCACCCATGTTCAAACCACTTTGACGCGCCAATTCATCACGTGGGCGAATGCCTGCGGAGAAGAGAATGATGTCTGTTTCAAGCTCTGAACCATCACCAAACCTCATCACATGTGTGGTTGATGTACCCTCTTCAATGGATAATGTCGCTTTTTGGGTATGGACTTTCACGCCTAAATTTTCGATTTTTGAACGTAAAACTTTACCGCCCAAATCATCAATTTGTACCGCCATTAAACGGGGCGCAAATTCCACCACATGGGTGTCTAAATCTAAATCTCTTAATGCTTTGGCTGCTTCTAATCCAAGCAGACCACCACCGATGACCACACCTGTTTTAGCATTTAAACTTGCAGCACGAATGGCATCAAGGTCATCAATTGTACGATAAACAAAGCAATTTTTACGTTCATTGCCCGGAATCGGTGGAACAAAAGCATAAGAACCTGTTGCTAGAATCAATTTATCATAGGCAATCACATCACCAAGATTGGTCGTAATGCTTTTATTAATACGATCAATGGCAATCGCTTTGGTGCTTAAACGCAAATCTATTCCATAAGCATCTGCAAAATCACTACGGCATAAGGTTAAATCTTTGACAGATTTTCCTGAGAAATATTCAGTTAAATGCACACGGTCATAGGCTAAACGAGATTCTTCAGCAAGGATGGTAATTTCCACTTCATCGCCTGCATGCTCAAGCGCCGATTCGATAAATTTGTGACCCACCATACCGTGACCAATCATGACTAATTTCATTTCAATTCTCCTCAAATTTTCTTATTTTTTTGCGATTAAGCTGCGTGATTTTGTTTAGTGCTTTGTGCATGGCTTTGTTCAAGATCGTGGCGCTCAAGAACAGCGGCTTCAAACAATTTTTGTTCTTTTTCTTTATGTTCAACCGAAAAACGAATCATTAAGACACAACTTGCAGCGATCACCACCAAACCGCCTAACACCATCAGTGTAGTTTGAATATCAAGCATACCTTTCAATAAGAAACCTGCTGCCACTGCTCCGACGTTCCCACCTGCACCAATAATGCCTGCCACACCACCTAGAGCATCACGATCTATGAAAGGTACCAGTGCATAAGTTGCACCACATGCCATGTGAGTGAATAAAGCAAATATTGTCATTGCGAGGACGGCAAAAACAGCAGTATTCATTTGAGAGAAGACCACCAAAAATACACCTTCCATCAAGATCATCAGGAAAAGTACTTTGGTACGACCATCCAAACCTTTTTTTGTTGCGACTTTATCTGAAACAATGCCACCTAAAGCACGAGCAAATAAAGCAAGTAAACCGAAAATTCCTGCTGCCAATCCTGCTTCTTTTAAACCAAACTGAAAATTATCGACGTAGTACAGCGCAATAATGTTATGAATAAAAATTTCAATACCAAAACATGCCGCATACGCCCCAAAGAGAATCCAAACGCGGTAGTTACGTGCAGCGTGCATTAAAATCGCAATGCCACCTTTTTTATCACTGCCGACTTGAATACCTTGTGCACTTAATTCTTTAAAATCGCCTTGTGGGCAATCTTGCGTAAATTTCCAATACATCACACCAACAATTAGCATCAATACGCCCGGCACAATCAGCGCAATTCTCCAACCCACTGCCTGTTCAACACCAAACATCACTAAAGCCGCTAACATTAAGGGCATTAAAGCCTGTGTCGCACCACCACCTGCATTTCCCCAACCTGCTGTGGTTGCATTTGCTGTTCCTACGACATTCGGTGCAAACATAATACTGGTGTGATATTGCGTGATCACAAAACTGGCACCAATTGCACCAATGAGTAAGCGAAAAAATAAGAAGGATTCATAACTGTTGGCAGATGCCACACCAAACACAGGAATACTGCCGATGATTAATAGTGCGGTATAAGTTTTACGTGGCCCGTATTTGTCACAAAGTGGGCCAACAATCAGACGAACTAAAATGGTAATAGCAACTGCTGCAATATTAATATTGGCAATTTGATCTTTAGTCAGATGAAATTCACCTGCAATCACAGGCATGAGTGGTGCACAGGCAAACCACGCAAAGAAACAGACAAAAAAAGCGAGCCAACTCATGTGGAAGGCTCGCATCGCTGCGCTGTTAAAGTTTAAAAGACTTATTTTTGTAGCTTTCTTAGCATCTAAATTTGAAGACATAACCTTTTCCTACCTGAACTGAACGTGTGGGTTTTCTGTGATGCAGGCATTGCATCTCAGAGCGATCAGAGCGGACATCGTTGGCCGTCTTACAAATTTTTTATGAGAGTCGTCTTTGACTCGAAATGGATAATGCACTTAGTGTGCCAATGCTTTAAAATATATTTTAATCATTTGATTTTTATATATTTATTAATTTTTTATTTTCTTAAACGCTATTCTACAGTTATTCAATATACTTAAATTAAAATAATGAAGACTTTTAAAATGCTTTGTTAATGTTCATCTTGCGCTAATCAAGTGCATCATGATGATGCATACCCCATAAGCCATTATTTTTCATAACTTTATCTATTTATAAATTTTGTATAAAAATCTTTTTATTTAGGCTTTACATGATTGAAATATATAACGAATAATGTCTTTATCAAAAAAAAATGTATAAGGTTATAAAAAATAGTATTACTGGCATCTTATTTGCTTATTTATTACTATAACTTTTTAAGTTTCAGCCATTTTCAAATGCCAAAACTAAAAATAGCCTTAATTGATGACGATTTGGATCGGGCGCAGTACATCAAAAAATCACTGATCGAACATGACTTCGAAGTCGTGGCATGCCTGATGATTGATCATTTAACTATGTTCGATCTGCAACAATTACATGCAGATGTAATTTTACTGGACATGGATCATCCACATCGAGACATCATTGAAAGCTGTGTCAGTCAATTTGATTTACCTACTGTCTTATTCACTAAGAATAGCCATAAAGATACAATTAAAAATGCTATAGATGCAGGAGTCACGGCTTATATTGTGGATGGTATTAATCCAAGTAAACTGGAAAGTATTTTAGAAATTTCCATCGAACAATTTAAAAAACATAAAAAATTAATGACTGATCTTAAAGATACTAAAAATAAACTAGCTGACCGCAAAGATGTAGAAAAAGCCAAAGTTTTACTGATGCAATTACATGGTTTAAAAGAAGAATATGCTTTTCAGCTATTGCGTAAGAATGCCATGAGCCACCGTATGACCATTGGTGAAATGGCTCGTCGGTTACTAGACGCTCAACAACTTTTACAAAATCAATTGAAGGATTAGATGATGACAGATTTAGAAAAAACTAAAATCCAAATTGGCTATATTCCTTTACTCGATTGCGTTGCAATACTTTGGGCAAAACAGCGTGGTTTTTTTGATGAACAAGGTCTAGACGTTAATTTAATCAAAGAAGCCTCTTGGGCGAGCCTAAGAGATCGTTTGGCTTTTGGTGTTTTAGATGTCGCTCATTGCCTATCTGCCATGCTTCCTGCAGCAGCTTTAGGTGAGGATCAGATCGGTATTCCGCTACAAACCAATTTGGTCTTGAGCCAAAATCGTGCTTTTATTTCACTCAGCCAAAAGCTTTGCCATCAACTCAATATTTATCACCAAGATTCTGCTGAACAATCTGCTCAAAAAATTGTTCTCGCCCTAAAAAATGGGCAGAAAATACGTTTGGCAAATGTATTTAAGCAATCTATACACCACTATTGTCTACGACAATGGCTCGCACTTGCAGATCATGAAACCGCTCAAAAATGTAATCTTCTAACACTTCCCCCACCCTATATGGTCGAAGCCATTTCTAAAAACTTAATTGATGGTTTCTGTGTTGGAGAACCTTGGAACACTCAAGGAGAATTAGCAGGTATCAGCCAACCCGTCATTTCAAGTCAGGAGATTATCCCTGACATCGCAGATAAAGTTTTAGCTTTCACTCAAGACTGGGCCATACAACATCCCAATACGCTTAAAGCGATTACTCAAGCAATTGTTAAAGCTCAACAAGAATTAAAAGATATGGTTAATTTTGATGAAGTCTGGGAACTATTAATTAAATTTAATATTATTCAATTTCAATGCTCAGAAAGTCTTCATGTAGAGAAATATTATTCCATTCAAAATATCATTCGTCATTTAGTCAAAGACTCTACAACACCTAAAATAGATGATTTTTATTGGCTCATTGAACAAATGATCAAATGGGATAAAATTACACTAAAACCTGCTGATATAGCACGAATTGCTGAAAGTTGTTACTTTCCGTTATATAAAACATAAACTTTGAGCATTAAATACAACTTTGTTGCATAAAGCCTTTTAAAGATAAAAATCCTCTAAGTCACTCAAATTTAACATGCAACTTGAGTATGAGGTTGACCTACTCTGTAAATTTATTTAACACTTGAGCAGCAATGCGCAAGGTGTATGAATCTTATTAACTTGACTTAGAACGCTCTTGCACTAAGTTTATCATCTTATAATTTAATGCAATACGTTTTGGTTTCTATCAAGCTTTGATGATGGTACTCAGACCACTTTAAGGCTAGACTTTAGGAAATTGGTTTTCACTATGCACGAATTTCGAGTGATTTATTGAGATAGTTTTATTTATGCTTTTAAGTGCTGTAAAAAATTAATTCGTAAGTTTTCACAGAAGGAATTGAAGGGAAATAATTGTAGCATTCGGCATCGGATCAGACGTGGATTAAGGAGAGGTTGCAACTTTTCAAAAAAGCTTAAAAATCATTTCAAAACTTTTGATTTAACTTTCTTCTATATTAATAATAGATTTATTTAATACCAGCATGCTTTCTGAAATGCCACCAAAGTTACAATATGTATGCATTATATTTTTTTCATAAAAAATTCTTCTAAAACTTATTTTATATACGTTTAAAATAATATTTTAAGAAAATCAGTATTATTTAAATGAACTTTTCTCATATTTAATAACCTTTATTTTTTACAAAATATTTTGATGAAGTTTCAGCACTATAATATGTCAATAACATAACCAACTAGTTCCTCCACTTGGTGGATTTACGAAATACTCGAACGCATTTCATTGAACTCAACCACGAACGTATTACTTTAGGTAATGTCGATACAATTAATTTTAGAATTGCATCTCTATTTCAGGGCAAGAGCAAAATTGTTATGAATTAAAATAGATTTATGTAGACAACCGTTTAAATATATTAAAAGCTTAACTCTCGATTCCAAACAGCTTGTTTAGAATTGGTGATGATTCATGTACTTTGAATATTGACCGAGTTCAAAATCAATATCATTGGTAGTTAAAACCTTTAAATAAATAGCATGACTTTAATCATGCTATTTTATATTTATAGAGTTGAAAAATAAATTTAACATAATCATTTGCGATCTAGAGTAGCAACAATTCTGTTTAATAATTCGCTTAGAAATTCTGATGAGGTTCCTAACACACTCTATAAACGCTCATTAAGATTAATTGAAGCCAAAATTTTATGTGGGTTGCAATGTGGGATAAAACACGAGCAAGAAAAAAGCCCTTGTAATAACAAGGGCTTTTTAGATATTTGGCGGAAGCGGTGAGATTCGAACTCACGGAGGACTCACACCCTCGTCGGTTTTCAAGACCGGTGCATTCAACCGCTCTGCCACGCTTCCATGTGCGCCATCATACGGAGCTTTTATACATCTGACAAGTGAAAAATACAGTCAAAGCATACAAGTGCATATACTTTCACCAAATACTATAAAAAATCACAATATTGCAGCGATTTCAGCACCTTCACGAATCGCACGCTTCGCATCAAGCTCGCCTGCAAGTTTTGCACCACCAATAATATGGTAACTTGCTAACGTCGATTCACCTTCTTTCGGCATCAATTCTTTAACAGATTCTTGCCCTGCACAAACCACAATGGTATCAACACGTAAGAGCTGATCATGACCATTCACTTCAACCCACAAACCTTCATTTGATACAGATTTATATTGCACACCACGCATCATACGTACAGCATGCTTTTTCAATTGCGCACGATGTACCCAACCCGAAGTTTTACCCAAGCCAATTCCGAGTGGTGTAGTTTTACGTTGCATCAGATAAATCTGGCGAATGGGCGCTTCAACTTCAGCAGGCACATGACCCCCTTCAGTCATATAATTTGGATTTGGATCAACACCCCATTCACGTTGCCATTCTGCCAAAGGCTGTGGTTGTGGCTGATGCTCAGGTTTTAACAAATACTCTGAAACATCAAAACCAATACCGCCTGCACCAATCACCGCAACTTTATCGCCTACTTGCGCACCACGTAACACTTCAGCATAAGATAGTACATTTGGTGCATCACTACCTTCAATTTTAAGACCACGAGGCACAACACCTGTGGCAATAATCACATCATCAAAGCCTTCACGTTCAAGTTGCTCACGGTTCACTTTGGTATTTAAGCGTACCTCAACACCAGTCTTTTCAAGCTGAACTTTAAAGTAACGAATAGTTTCATGAAATTCTTCTTTTCCTGGTACTACTTTAGCAAGGTTGAACTGACCACCGACTTCTTTTGCTGCTTCAAATAACGTGACATTGTGACCACGTTCAGCAGCAACCGTTGCCGCAGACATTCCTGCAACACCACCACCCACAACCGCAATTTTTTTGGATTTTTTGGTTTTTAAATAGACCAATTCTGTTTCATGTGCCGCACGAGGATTCACTAGACAACTTGCACGTTTATTTTGAAAACTATGATCCAAACAGGCTTGATTACATGCAATACAAGTATTAATTTCATCAACACGATTGGTTGCAACTTTATTTACCCAAAAAGCATCAGCAAGTAATGGACGAGCCATTTGCACCATATCTGCTTTACCTGCCGCCAAAATTTTTTCTGCAGTTTCAGGCATATTAATACGATTCGATGCTATAACAGGCACAGCAACATGCTTTTTTACTTCCGCTGTATAGTCAACAAAAGCTGCACGCGGTACAGAAGTGACAATTGTTGGAACACGTGCTTCATGCCAACCAATTCCCGTATTCAACAATGTAATCCCTGCTTTTTCTAAAGCTTTGGCAACGGTAATCACTTCATCCATAGTATTGCCATCATGCACAAGATCGAGCATCGACAAACGGAAACAAATAATAAATTTATCACCGACCTTCGCACGAATGGCTTTGACAATTTCAACCGCAAAACGCATACGATTTTCAATTGCTCCACCCCATTGGTCTTCACGTTGATTGACATGGCGACTTAAAAATTGATTGAGTAAATAGCCCTCTGAGCCCATCACTTCTACGCCATCATAACCTGCCTTTTTCGCAAGGCTTGCGGTATGAGCAAAATCGTCAATCGTGCTGAGAATATTTTTTTCACTCATTTGACGTGGTTTAAACATAGAAATAGGTGATTTGATTGGGCTTGCAGATACTACAAAAGGCTGATAACCATAACGTCCAGAATGTAGAATCTGCATCAAAATTTTTGCACCATGCTTATGCACAGCATGCGTTACTAAACGATGTGGTGCAATATCACCAAGCGTATTCATGGTTCCGCCAGCAGGCAATAACCACCCCTGACGATTCGGCGAAATTCCACCAGTAATCAGTAGTCCCACACCGCCTTTCGCTCGCTCACCAAAATAAGCCGCAAGCTTTGGATAATTATAAAAACGATCTTCTAAACCTGTGTGCATAGAGCCCATAACGACACGGTTTTTTAGTGTCGTAAAACCTAAATTTAATGGCTGTAAAATATGTGCATAGCTATTCGTTGTCATGTTGATCCTTTTATCTTTGGCTTTGCAACTTGTTGCATACTACTGTAGCGATTTTTTAATTTTTTAGGATGACTTCTTTTTGGTTTTTCTATGTTAATAATGTCAATTCAGCCAATTCCGTTTATTAGCTTCATTTAGCCTAGCTTTGCGATATCAGTCAAATAAGCAGCATAAAATAAACCAAAAAGTTTAATAAAAATAAGTATACATATATGTTTGGGTAACTATGTTTATGATCATATGCCCAATAATACCCTTACAATAAGTATAAGATTTAAATTAGGCACAAAATTTTATTTTTGAAAATACGTTTCCTTTATTTTGAAATCTTTTGTTTAACTAGGAGAATATTTAACAAGCAAGATAGATTGATAATTTTGATTTAACTTGCACATAAACTCATATTTATAAGCGATATTATTTCAACAATTTTCGGAACAGACTTCTCCTTTTACACTTACACTGAAAAGACCAAAAAAATCAGCCACTCTTAAGAATGACTGATTTATTCATAAATATTTTAAAATATTTATTTCCAATATTTTAATTTACTTGTTTGCCCAATACCGACGTTAAAGCTATTACTTGGATCAAGCTTTTGATAATGGTTTTTCAAAGCAGGCTTTGCCACATATAAATGCCCCACATTATGTTCAGCAGGATATTCTGCCCCACGATCATCAAGTAAATGCCACATTTCATGTTCCATTGCCAAAGGATCTACGCCTTTTTTAACAATATAATCTTGATGAAAAACATGGCAAAGGAAATGTCCGTAATACAATTTATGAATGATTTTTTCATCCATTTCTTGTGGTAAAGTTTCTACCCATTCACGGTCATTACGACGCAGCGCAATATCCAGTGCCACAATATCTTCCACTTCTGAACGATGCGTATCACGGTAACGAATCGCAGCACCTGCCACAGCAAAACGATGTAAAAATGCTTTACGCCCTTCTTCATCGGTACATTTAAAATAATTACCTGATGTTTGATGACTAAAGTAATCTTTTAAAAAGTCATGAACCTGAGCAACATCCTGATTTTCAATACGAATCATTAAGTGATGTTCATATAAATCACGAAATTCATTCATTCGTTTAGGTAAATGGTTTGGCATGAGTTTGGTCACGAGTTGCAGAACTTTATCCGACAAACCACGCAAGCCAACTTTTTCTAAATAACCATCCACTTTATCTTTCATTGCAAATGCAGCAGGCACTTTTGCTGTACCAAATTTTTCAATAAACATGAAACTGTCTTTGCCGTATTCCGCACCAATATCATAGGCAACACGGTGAATGTATTCACCTGCAATTGGCAAACGTGGCAAATCTTTCAACAAAAAACGGCGAATTTCAGTCAAGTCATCATGTGAATTTGTACCTACATAAAACACCTGACTTGGAATTTTTTCAAAGGTATCTAAACGTACTGCAAAAACACAAACTTTACCTGCTGAACCTGAAGCTTCAAATAAACGACTTGGATCGGCATTAAAACGTGCAGGCGTATTTTCATCGACCTGTTTTACATCATGTGAATAGTGTTGATCAGAAGCACAGCAACTTGAATTGTTAATGATGTCATCAATTTGATAGTTTTTATTTTCAAGTTTCGTGAGGATTTCTTCAGGTGTTCGCCCTAAATTCACACCCAAATGATTGACCAGTTCTAATTCACCAGACTCATTGACTCGTGCATAAAGTGCTAACTCTGTATAGGCAGGCCCACGACGAACTAATGCACCACCTGAGTTATTGCACACACCACCTAAAACTGATGCACCAATACATGAAGAACCAATCACTGAATGTGGTTCACGATTAAATGGCGCTAAATCTTTTTCTAAACGATCAAGCGTTGCACCTGGCAAACAAATGACTTGCTGACCATCATTAATTATTTGAATACCTGCTAAACGACGCGTACTCATTAAAATTACAGGACGATCATAATCATCACCAAATGGCGTTGAACCACCTGTCAAACCTGTGTTGGCAGCTTGCATAATCACAATGCAATCGGCGTTCACAGCCACTTTTAATACTTGCCATTGTTCAAGTAAAGTTCCTGGCACAACAACCGCCAAGACTTGACCTGCACCATAACGACGACCTTGACGATAAAGGCGTGTGTCATTGGCATCGGTTAATACGTGTTGTTTACCAACGATATGAATGAGGTCTTGGATGGTTTGTAATGATTGAGTTTGCATATTTGTTATTTCCAGTTATAAGAATCCCCTCTAAATCCCTAAGACCAGTCAGTTAAGGATTCTTTAAATCCTCCCCCACCGCTCCTTTTCCAAAGGAGGGGCCTTCTGTCCACTAAATTTGATTGAGTTTGAGAAAAACTCCCCTCTTTTCAAAGAGGGGTTAGGGGAGATTTATACGATTTGAATAATCATAATGAGTGATAATTAAATCACCCTGCCAGCTCTTTTTCTAATCTCACCAAACAATCTGAAGTAATATCAGCAATCGTGTTTGCACCCGTCAATGTCATCGCCACACGCATTTCTTTATCAATTAAATCAAGAAGATTAGAAACACCTGCTCCACCTGCCGCACCCAATGCATAGATAAAAGCACGTCCTAGCATACAAGTATCTGCACCAAGCGCAAGCATACGCACGACATCTAAACCATTACGAATACCCGAATCGGCTAGGATTTTAATATCACCTTTCACAGCATCTGCAATTGGTGGTAAAGCACGAGCAGAAGACAATACGCCATCCAACTGACGACCACCATGATTTGATACCACGATACCATCTGCACCGAAACGTACTGCATCTTTAGCATCTTCAGGATCGAGAATACCTTTGATGACCATTGGACCATCCCAAAATTCACGAATCCACTCAAGGTCTTTCCAAGAAATAGATGGATCGAAGTTATTGCCTAACCAACCAATATAATCTTCTAGACCTGTCGGTTTACCTAAATATTTTGAGATGTTACCCAAATCATGCGGGCGACCCATCATGCCGACATTCCATGCCCAATGCGGATGGAAACATGATTGCATATAACGACGCATTGCTGCATTTGGCCCGCTCATACCTGAATGGGCATCACGGTAACGTGCACCTGGAACAGGCATGTCTACTGTAAATACTAAGGTTGAACAGCCTGCAGCTTTGGCACGTTCCAAAGCATCTTTCATAAAGCCACGGTCACGAAGTACATATAACTGAAACCACATTGGACGGTTAATAGCAGGTACAACTTCTTCAATCGGACACACTGACACGGTAGATAAAGTAAAAGGAATACCCTTTTTATCGGCAGCAACAGCCGCTTGAACTTCACCACGACGTGCATACATACCTGTTAAACCCACAGGTGATAATGCAACTGGCATCGACAAGGTTTCATTAAACAGTTTTGTTTCAAGGCTAAGTTGCGACATGTCATTTAACACACGCTGTCTTAACGCAATCTTTGATAAATCTTCCACATTACGTTTTAAGGTATATTCCGCATTTGCCCCACCATCAATGTAGTGAAACAAAAATGGCGGTAAACGACGACGCGCGGCTTCACGATAGTCATTTGCAGAAGAAATAATCATATTTTATGTCCTATTTAATCGGCTTGAACGCTGACGACGGGCTTCTTCCTCATCAATCATACGCACTTGCTGTACCACAAATTCGATATGTCCACAGACTGCCTCTCGGGCAGCCTCTGGATCACGACGTTCAATTGCATCCATCACCTGAAAGTGTTGATCACGCAATTGATCATAACGATGGGCTTCGGTATACACTTTACGCCTACCCAAAACCACGTTGTATTGCAACAAATCTACTAAACCACGCATCATCTGAATCAACACCAAATTGTGCGATGCCTCTGCAATCGCCAAGTGAAATTCAGAATCTGCTCTGGCAGCAAGATGATCATCTCCCAACTCTTGAAAATGGGTGATTTGATCATAACAATAACGAATTTTCTCAAGATCTTGCTCAGTTGCCCGCTTGGCTGCATACCATGCTGTTCCTCCCTCAAGTACCATTCGAGCTTCCTGCACATCAAAACGATAGGCAGGATCTTCATCGATTAAATTACTTAAAGGTTCAACAATCTGATTGTGCGACCAATTGACTGGTAACTGTTGCAAAAAAGTCCCCGCTCCAACTTTGCTGACCAGCATGCCCATACTGCTCAGTTGCGAAATGGCCTCTCTCAAAGTGGAGCGAGATACACCGAGTTGTTCACACAACTTACGTTCAGCAGGCAGACGAGCTCCGACTTGCATATTATTTTGTTCAATTAACATGCGTAGGTTTTGTACCACTTTGTCGGAGACTTTCATCTGCTTTCCTTAGACGTGCATCGGTTGAGTATCCCTAAAATGATATGTGATCGTTATAATCATGGAATCATCCAAGGGAACACATAGGCTTGTAGTGTAATGATAATACCAATCATCACAGTAAATGAGATACTGTGTTTCACCGTAAAACGGAATAAATCAGACTCTTTACCCACTAAACCTACCGCAGCACAAGCAATCGCAATCGATTGCGGAGAAATCATTTTTCCTGTTACGCCACCACTCGTATTCGCAGCAACCAATAATACTTCAGGCACACCAATTTGCTGTGCAGTAGTCGCTTGAAGTGCTGCAAACAAGGCATTTGCAGAAGTATCTGAACCTGTGAGGAATACCCCTAACCAACCCAAGAATGGTGAGAAGAATGTGAAGGCTTGACCTGTATGCGCAAGTGCCAATGCTAAAGTTGCTGACATTCCTGAATAGTTCGCAATAAATGCGAAAGCCAACACCATACCAATTGAATAAATTGGAATTTTCAATTCATTCACCGTTTCAGCAAAAGTCACAATTGCATCTTTCGGCTTCATTTTTAAGTAAATGATGGTAATGATCGCAGCGAACATAATTGCAGTACCCGTTGCAGAGAACCAATCAAACTTATAAATGGCATCATAGTCCTTAATTTCAGGAACGACAGGTGGCATTTTTTGAATCATTTGATGCAAATAAGGTACTTTGATTGAAAAAACCATGTCATGCAGTGCGCCATCTTTCGTAAATAAATCCTTGAAAGGTTTGACACTCCAAATGGTGACCATTGCCGTTAAAATTGCAAATGGTGACCATGCTTTAGCAATTTGGGCAATCGTGTATTTCTTCTTACGCTCTGCTGCTAAATCAATATTTTGAACGCCTTCTTCATTTTCAAAGCGGAAAATATGTTTTGGCTGCCAGTATTTCAATAAAATTGTAAGTGACACTAACGCTGCAATCGCCGCTGTAATATCAGGTAATTCAGGACCGACGAAATTCGATGTCAAATATTGTGCAATCGCAAAAGAACCACCACCAACAATGACCGCAGGCCATGTTTCTTTCACACCACGCCAACCGTCCATAATCGCCATGATCCAGAACAGCACGATGATCACCATAAATGGTAACTGACGACCCACCATCTGACTGATTTCCATGGTTTCTACACCCGAAACCTGACCCGCCACAATGATTGGAATACCCATCGCACCAAAAGCAACAGGTGCAGTATTTACAATCAAACACAGACCTGCAGCATAAAGTGGCTTAAAGCCAAGACCTACAAGTAATGCAGCTGTAATTGCAACGGGGGCACCAAAACCTGCAGCACCCTCAAGGAAGGTACCAAAGGCAAAACCAACGAAAAGCATTTGTAAACGCTGATCTTCAGTAATGGATAAAATTGAAGAACGAATAATATCGAACTGCCCTGTTTTCACAGAAATTTTATACAGGAACACTGCCCCGATAATGATCCATGCAATCGGCCATAAGCCATACAAAAAACCATAAATCATCGATGCAAATGCCATTGTCGCAGGCATTTGATAGGCAAATAATGAAACAAGTAATGCCAATACCACTGTGATCGTACCCGCAACACTTCCCTTCATGCGGAATACAGCTAATGCTAAAAAGAAAAATATGATTGGAATAAGAGCGATCGCACTTGATATCCAAATATTTCCCATCGGATCATAAATTTGTTGCCAATGTTGTAGCATTGTCATCTCCTTGAAATGCTAGCTTAATGGATAAACAGAACATTGCATTTACATATAATTGGTATGACCAATATTAATTTAAAATAAAAAAAATACGCATATTTCCCAATAATAATAATTTCTGCTGAATTAAAGATCAATAAGTGATTTTAAATTTTAAATTGGTATGACCAATAATATCCCCTATTTTGTCTAATCAATCACCTATTTTAAAACTTTCAAATAATTTCTAATTCATAAAAAACTGTTTTTATTGATTTTTATAAAAATTTGCAAAATTTATACGACTTTAGTCTTAGGCGAATACAAAGAAATCAATTTTCATACAACCTTAACAGCATTTCAGAACGATAAAATTGTTGTTTTAACTAAATCTAGCCTATTCAATTTATATATGCTTACAATGATGCTTTACTTTGTTCTTATTTTTAGCGGTATAGCTAGATGTAAAATATAAGCTACATAAATTTAAATACTCTATCTAAAGTATCTTAAATCGATCTATTTTATTGGCTCACTATATATCTAGCCCATGATGCTGAAAATCATCATAAACTAGACATTTTTATTGGTGAAAATTTAGAAACTTGAAATTGGGTGCGTATTCTTATTTAAATGAACAGGTATTCTTATTCACAGTTGAACACCTATTCTTATTTTACTTGGACAGTTAACTATCTGATATAGCCTATCTGTCAGGATCCAAAGGATCAGTAGAAATTTCTACATCAATACTTTCTAATAAAGCATTATACTGCTGAATATCATCTTGTACTTTGGCAATGATTGCTTTTGCTGCTTTTTGCATTTCAGCTTCATCTATCATAGACATACCTCTTTCAAATACCCCAGAACAATGTGAAAGTTCATTGTTTATCCTTCCTATGAAGAAACGATGAAGGTTGTCATCGTTCCAAAATAATTTTAACCGTTCATCATCTTTCATGTGACTAGGGAACTTGTAAAAAGAATAAATTTCAATAAACTTTCTAGCATTATTCCCAAAATTATAAAAGCAACTATGATTCTGATCAGTAATTATATTAGCTGTAGCACATGTATGTATTTGCTGGAATAAGTAGTTAAACTCAGTTGCATACTCACTCATATAAGTAGGCATTATTGTGATAAAAGAATTATTATTTTCTCTTTGTATCAAGTATTTGTTTGTTTTTAGATTAGGGGTTGCTCCATTGTTATTGAAACTAACATCTAAGCGCTTCAGATATTTTAAAAATTCCAAATTATGCGTGGATATAAATAATTGTGAAAAAAGTTTATCACCGCAGATTTTATCATTGATTAATGAGTAAATAAAAAATATATGATTACTATCTAGACTGCTAATAGGGTCATCAATCCAGATGATAGGTCTCTTACCCTGATTAAGATCATCTTGTATTTTTGCCAAAAAATAACAGAAAGATATAAGGCTACATTCACCCTCACTTAAATTATGTGCTTTAACCCCATTTCTTTGAATCTCAAATTTAATAGTTTTACCTGAATACTCATTGACCTCGATAGCTTCTAAGTGTAGTGCTTGATGTCCGAAGTCATGTTTTAAAATATTATTAATGCGGGTACATGCTTCACTTTCTGATCTTAGCTTATCTTCCTCAGTTTTAATATTGGTGATAATTTCTCCTTTTCTTATTTCAAGTGTATTTAATTCATCTTGGTATGGTTGAATTGCTTGACTTAAGATGCTAGCCTCAGTGGTCAAATTATTATAATTAATATCTTGTAAGAAATGGTAGATATGATCTAACCTCAATTCATTTTTAGCATTATCTTGATTTTCTTTTAACTTGCTTGTCAATTCAATATGTTTTTCTCTAATAGTTTTTATACTATCCAAAGTTTTATGAATATCATTCAAATAATTAATAGGCGATGCAAAATCAACAACATTAAATAATTTATCTTTTTTATCTTCAAGACATGAAATTAGTGTGTTAAATGAATTTTCTTGCATTTCTAATAAATTTGCAAGCTCACCCTTGATTCTATTTAACTCAACATGAAAACTATTGTAAAAGTAATTTATATCTATATTGACCTTTAGTAATGATTTCTTACTATTTAACAACTCTATACCTTTGTTAATGCGGATTTTTAATTTTTGTGATTCTTCATCAAAATGTTGACGTAAAGCTTCTAGTCTTTCTGAAGGAATAGTATTAGAACAGAAGGCACAGGTTGTTCTTTCTTTATGATGTGCCAAACCATCTTCTACCCATTTATTTAAAAGCCCATTTTGAACCAACTCATCAATTTTATTTGATTGACCTACTTGAGAATTTAGAATCTCTGCAACAGCTTTTATTAAGCTCTCAAAATCTATATTAAACTGTGGTATAGCTGGAGGATCATCCATTTTAATTTGTAAAATTAATTTATCATGGTTAGCTTTAGTATCCTCAGTTAAAGGCTGGTAGATTGGTTTACATACGGATTCAATTTCCCTAGCCAATTTTGTAATATTGTAGTTGGAATCACCAAATTTGTTGTGTTGCGTTCGAATAGAACCTTCTTGACCTGAAGCTTTATTTTTTAATAAATTCTGTAACTCTTTATCCTTATTGTTGAAATTTAATTGAGCTATACCTAACTCACTTTTCTTATTCTTAATGGATAAATAAATACCTGTTTCTGCATTTTCCGTTTCAGAACCTAATTCTTCATTTAGTTGTTGGATGCGATCCAATATTTGCTGATTATCACCACCTAAAGTAACAGAAAATGATTCCACATTCTGATTATCATCATGGATAAATTTCAAATTCTCTTTCACGAAATCAGAGTTATAGACATAAATAGGGTGGGTAAATGTAGCCAAAGAACTATGTGTTACCACACTATTATCAGCTAACAAAATTTTAAAGTTTGGGGCTTGATACTTAGGTGAAATAGTTTTTGTTTCTAATGCTCGTATGATTTTAGAAAGGCTAGTTTTTCCAGAGTAATTTCTACCATAAAAAATATTTATGTCTTTAAAATCATATATTTGATTTTGAATACTTGGATTAGCTAAACTTAAATCCCAATCAAAATTTTTAAAGATTCCAAAATTATCAATCTTGCTGAGTTTTATAATTTTCATTGTTTGTCCCCTTAAAGATAATAGTTACTATCTCAATTCAATCACTTTTGTAAACTTGTTATATTGATAATTCATAATCTGCCCATTTACCAACAATTCAACAGCTTGCTGAATTACTTCTAAAGGTGCAATAAACCACTCTTTAGGTTGATGATTTTTACCATGTTTGTCTGTGACCAATAGATCAAGGCAAGATTCACCAAAAAAGGCATGTAGGTAATATTCAAATTTTTGAGGATTAATATTGAAAGCTTGATATTCAGCAATGACTTCAACATCAGCCATCAAATAAGTAGGCTCTTTTTTTGCATTCGAAATACGTTTATCAACAGTTGTTGTTGCAAAACCAATTTTATAAAGATGATCATATGATTGGATACGTGGATCTGTACTTTTAGATTTCAGAATATAAATATAACCTGTCGATGTATCTTCTTCAGTAATACCTCCAAAATGAGTATAGAAATTTGAGTTTTCTTGTTCATTTGTTTCTGAAACAATGCGCCCATCTTTATATAATGCTTTAGCTAATGAGCGGTACAGCATGGTTGATTCAGTGCCATTCTCAAAGATAGTACGTGTTCGACCATCTTTACGGAAACGTTTACCATCAACTGTTTTAGCTTCAGAAGTAAAATTAATATCTGCGAGATAAACTAACAATCCGCTTAAAACATAGTAACTCCCTTCAACTAGTTGATATCCTTTATCATTGAAAGGCAACAGGTTACGTTTACCTTCTCGAAGCTCTCTATGAACATCTTTAAATAAATGTTCAAATTGATCAAAGTCCTTACAACGTTTACGTTTAGCAACTTCATCAGCTGCTGCACGTTGGACAGGCACATGCTTAATTTTAAAGATGTCACCATCTTTACCATCATCAAGCAAACCTAGATCATCATCGTTAAAAATATCTTCAAGTGATTTAATATCTGACATATCTTTAATCCTGATGTTGTGGCAGCAAATTATGTTCATCATAATCTGCTAAAGCCATGTATTGCTCTGGATTGGCTTGAATTGCTTCTAGACGGCTCGCAAGCATAAACTCCGAAATGTTTTTCATATCCTTAACAGGCACACGCCCATACTGTGTCACAAAATTATTAATTTCATTAAATTTAGAGACTAATTGCTCATCAGCCGTTAGAGCAGACGTTTTTTTCTTTACGTTTAAAAGACCTAAGTCATCATCAGCAATCATATCTTGAAGCCAGCTAAAATCTTCCACGTATTACACTCCAGATCGTCTACGTTGCTCACGAATATAGATGAGGCATTCGGCTAATCGTTTTTCAACTAAGTTATTTGATTCTAGACTAGGCTCACGACCAAACTGAACTTTGAAGGCTTTTAACTTAGGCCACAACTCAATAGCTTCTTCCTGAGACATACTAATCTTAGTTGCCTCGATTGCTTCCTTAATCAATTTGAGCACATTGACTGTGACTTCTTTTGATAAAATTTCAAAAGCTTTTTGGAAAGGATTCACAGATTGAATTAAATCAATATTAAGGTCTTCGATATTGATAAACTTATCTGCCATGCGAATAAATTTTTTATCGCCAACTTCTTTGACTTCTGCTGTGCTAATCACTGAGTCTACTACTAAATATTGACTTACTTCTTCAAGTTCAGCTTTCGTTAGGTCAGGATATTTTGTTTGGATAATCTTAGGGATAAGGACTTTATTTATCACTTCAGGCTCAATCTTACCTGCCGAACCTGCAATTACTTTGGCGTCTTGAAGAATCGCTGCTTTTAAATCGACAAGGTCATTTTCAATAATAGCCTTTGTTTTCGCTGTACTTGGTTCTTTAAAACCTTTGATTGAAAGAGTTCCTGCTGGAAGAATATCTTCATCATCACGTTTAGTTTTAAACTTAAAGTTTGGTGCGAGTATCTGCTCCATTAATAACGATGCAGTAATTGCTTTCAGCATGTTATTTACTGCAAATTTTACCTCAGTGTCTTGTGCATCAGGTTGAGCAATAAGATTGGTAAATTGGGCATGTGATTTGTTTGAGCTATCTCGTGTACAACGACCTACAATCTGCACAATTTCAGTTAAAGAGCCACGATAACCAATCGTTAGAGCATGTTCACAGAATTGCCAGTCAAAACCTTCTTTAGCCATACCTAAGGCGATAATGAGATCGAGATCATCTACGCTTTTAATATGACGAAGATATTCAACCACTTTATCACGACCATCTTCTTCAACGAGATCAGCTACTTTTAAAATCTTACCATCTGCACGTTTGACGGTAATAATGCCAGTATCAGCATCTTTAGCGACAAATTCACCAATGATTTCAAGGATCGCATCCACTTCATCATATTTATCTTTGGTTGATTCACCTGAATTCACATTTGGAATATGAATAATGGTCTTTTTGTCAGTATCTAATACTTGTTCAAGAGCAATATTACCTTCATCATCTGGGGCAAAATATCGCCCTTTATAGAAATGATAGCCAATGCCTAATGATTTTAAGTACGTGTAACCATTGAGTTGTTCGTAATAGTTAAAGGAAACTTTATCAAATTTCGCTTCGTCTTCAGGTGTAAGTACAGGAACGCTATCGCCACGGAAGTATGAACCTGTCATCGCAACGATATGGGCCGTGGTATTGTCCATTAAAGATTTAAGAACAGTACCTAAAATATTATCGGCATCTGCTGAAACATGGTGAAACTCATCAATTGCCACTAATGTATTGTCAAATACATGATCTTCAAGCTCTTCAAAAGCGAATCTTAAGGTCGCATGGGTACACACCAAAATTTGATCTGTACCTTCCATAAAGCGTTTAAAGGCTTTTACTTTGCTTTTATCGCCACCAGCAGTACATAAGTTATTTTCAGGTTTGATATCCCAATCTGCAAAAAAGCCACTTTCGCTCAGCTTTGTGCTGGCAAATGAACCACCAATAGAGCGTTCTGGTACAGCAACGATAACTTTGCTTAAACCCTGATTATGTAACTTATCTAGTCCTAAAAACATTAAGGCACGAGATTTACCTGATGCTGGAGGAGCTTTTAATAACAAATATTGTGAATTACGAGACTCATATGCACGAGCTTGCATTGCTCGCATCCCCATATTATTTATTGATGTACTTTGGCCAGTTTGTTGATAATTGACTTCTATTATATTTTTCATGGATTTACCTTCTCTTGGTACATCTTAAGCATTAAAGAAAGTCTTTCAAAATCATCTGCAAATAAAGATTTTGAGTATTTTTCTTCAATATATTTATCTAACTCTAAATGAGCTTTCTTTAATGAATCTGGCATCTCATCTGGATCATATAATTGTTCAAGTGAACAATTAGGATAGTTTTCTCTTTCTTGGAGAATATTTATAGCAAGCGATGATATTTTTTCTTTGTCAACAGATGTTAGTTTAGGAACAGGAAAAGTATTATAGCTAAGACCCACAGTATATCTGATGGCATCTCCTAAGCGACCAGATACAGCTTTTACCCATGTCATATGCATATGGGAGTTAATTAATCCAAAAGTTACTAAATCACCATCAGGAATTATCATTGCAAGATTGGTAATAATTGATTCAGCATCAAGAAAACCAATTGGAATGTAACGCCTACGTGGCGTAGACACGTTAGGAATGACTATCTGTGAAAATTTGGCACGATTTACTTGTACAAACCTGTGTGGCATATTCACAAAGTTTTTTTCGACTGTATTACCATTTAGTCGTTTTAAACGTACCTGTTCAATACGGTCTTTAATTGGTGGGATTTGATTTGCCAATTCGACATCTTCATCTTCAATCCATAAGCACCATCTCAAAGTACCTTTTATTAATTCATTTGTGCCAATTAAGCGCTTGAAAAATTTTTTACTTTGAGGATAACTTAGTTCTAATTCTTCTTTTTCAGCATTAGTTAAGCAGAGATAGCCACCCTCACGAGGTTGATTACCTCCTAACATTTTTGGCAATCCAAATACTGACTTATTTTGACTCTCTATAATAGTCCCTGGTCCATCTACTAAATAGGCATTAATTGTGGCTACTTTAGTTTTTAATGACTCAAAATATATATATTTATTTTCATCTTCTTTCTTAGATAATCCAATAATAGTAACAGTAACTCCAGCCATATCTCGAGCATTATTTTTCCATTTAAAAGGTTTATAACAGAACGAAATATTAATTCCTAATTGAAATAACTTTGGCCAAAGCATTGAAACTTGGCTACCCTGACATATGGAGTTTGTAGTAACAAATGCAATTTTTTGTGCTCCACAAATATATTGAGATGCTTTATAAAACCAACAGGAAATATAATCTAGATTCTTATAGTCATTTTGATTTTTAAAAACTATATCCATATCTTCTCTTTGCAGGTCAGTATGATTTCGTTGACCTAAATAAGGAGGATTACCTAAAAGATAAATTTCTTTATCAATATCATTTGGACAAATATTATTCCAATCAACTCTATTAGAGTTTTCACAAAAAATATTCCCAGAGCGTTTTAAAGGTAAAGTTGGTATAGCCTCTCCAAATTCGACTTTAAAAGATATATTCATTTGGTGCTCAGCTAGCCATAAAGATAATATGGCTATTTCATGTGCAAAATCATCAACTTCTATACCATAAAATTGGGAAACTTGAATCACTGAAAATGGTTTAGAAAACTGTCCTGTTTTCTCCAATTCTAGCTCTTGAATTCGCTTCAAAAGTTCCATTTCTAATTTACGAAGCTCTTTATAAGCAATAATAAGAAAATTACCTGAACCACAGGCAGGGTCAAAAATTTTAAGTTGCCCCAAACGTTGCTGTAATTTTAATAGTTTATTAATACTGTCTTGGTTTTTTTCTAATTCTTCATACAAGTCATTTAAGAATAATGGTTCAATCACCTTCATAATGTTTGGAACAGAGGTGTAATGCTGTCCCATCGTGCTACGTTGTTCAGTATGGACAACCGCTTGGAACATAGAACCAAAAATATCAGGGTTGATATCGGACCAATCTAGGTCTTTACCACACTCAATCAAAATCCTACGTGATTTACGTGTAAATTTTGGAACTTGAATATCATCTTTAAACAAGCCACCATTTACATACGGAAAATCTGCTAAGTAGTCAGGTAAATCTGCTTCACGATCCTCAGATGATTGGTTTAAAACTTTAAACAATCGACCAATTAAAGCAGATAAATCTGATCCATCTTCTCTGCTTTTAGATATGGCTGAAGTGAACTGCTTGTCCTTAAAAATCTCAGTATCTTCTGCGAAATAACAAAACAGCAATCGAGATAAGAAAATATTAAGGTGATGTAAGTTCGCTTTATTGTTTAAGTCATCTTCATCAAAATTATCTACTTTAATTTCGTCAAAAAGCTTTGCTAATTTTTCAGCAGCCTTAACATCCGCAGGGTTTTCTCCTTGATATACGGCTTTCTCCATCCCCGCCCATGGTAAGAAGAAATCAAATTTTTTAGCTAAATCTCCAAAAGGAACATCCATTGTATCCTGTGTTTTGGTATCTACTGCCAATAGAGTTGTGAAGTCAGTTACGATCAAGAAGCGAATCTTATTACTTTCAGTTCGCTTTTCATTTTTCATCTGGTCAATAAGACCATGCAAATCATGCTGTTTTGCAATTTTGAAGTATATTTGGCGCTTCCAAAAAACTGTATTTTGCTTATCTTCAGCTAAATTACGCTCACCATTACGTACTCGCCCAATAGATTGGCTACGATGTCCATAAGCTAAAAGCAACTCATAGATAAAGTCTTTTTTATTTAGCTCATCTTGAGCAATTTTATAGATGAGTTGTTTAACATTTTCTTCGATTTGGACAATATTCATTTGTATAGATGACCGTATTAAAGCTAATAATTAGTTTATAGAAACAATAAGTTAAATTAAATAAGAATTCTTGTGTATACGACACAAATTGACGTGGCATTAATCGAAAGTCATAGGATGCTTAATATGAAACTCCGAATCTTTCAAAATTTTTTGAATGTATTCCTTTTCATTGAAATCCTTAATCAATCTTGATCTAAGCAAATCAAATCCCTTCCAATAGAATTCATCTAAAGACCGATTAGGTAATTTATCTGCGAGATCATCCATCCATGGAGTTTGATGAAGTTGATCAATCAATGGTAAGGGGTGTACTTCTTCTGACCATATTTTCTTAGTCACTTCTTCAGAAATCAAATAACTGTAGATGTTAGGATGATGGTATGAACCATGATATTTTTTTAAAGTTTTAAATAATAAGCAGAGATAAAGTAGTGAATTATACCCACCTACACCTGTTACATCACTGATATGGTAAGGAGTCTGAAAACACTCAAAATATTGATTAGAGTATAGTTTAGTTATAATTAGCGAGCCTTCTGCATTGAGACTGCGAAGAAATTTAACTTCTCGCACCGAATGATTTTTTAAGAAATCTTTTTCAGGATTAGGGGTCAACAACCATCTCAAATCTTTATCTAAATCCTCATCAAAACGGAAGCTCTCAACTTTGAATGGTCTTTCTTTTCCAAAAAGTAACCAATTTGAATTTGCAGATAAGAAGTCAGCGATTTTCTCTAGTTGATTAAAAGTTGGTTCCATTTCTGCTCTAAACCATGATTCAGCACTATCTGCTGAATTTTCATCAATTTTGTATGCTAATTCTGCAATCGTAAGTTGATCAAAATATTTACTTTTTTTAATTTCATTCAATAAAAAAATAAGTCGTTCAGCTACATCCTTTTTACGTTGAGTCGGTGTTCGTGCTTGCAAGAAATTTTCAATAACTTTGGCTGCTTCGAGATGAATATTATTATCCATCACAAAAGAATCATATAGGCGAGACATGGTCTCAGCGTTGATAGACCTCTGATTTATCTTTGCAGCTTCATCAATTTTTAACTTTAAATCTTCTGGAATTCGAAGATTAAACTGAATATCTTTTTTTTTCATGGATTCCACGAACAGTAGAAATTATCAATAGTAGCATTATGATGCAAAAAAACTATTGCGGATATAGAATCATTTCACTACTATAGAATCAAAATACTACCACTGAGTAATAATTGTGCAAACAACTAAACAATTAAATTTAAGATTGCCTGAAGAATTAGTTTTCTGGATAAAAAGAATGGCTAAGAAAAAACATCAATCGATGAATTCTTATGTTCTGACTGAACTTGAACGAATGCAGAAGGAGTCTAGAAATGAGCTAAATTAGTTTTAATTTTATCCGTGGAGAAAGATCAATGACCCATGCTGTAACATGAGTCATTGAAAGGTGTCTTTTGACTATCGACACACCTAGCATTTTGTTGAATTACTTTTTGAAAGTCAATAAAGCAAAATACTTGCTCTTTCTCCCTCAATCTACTGATCTGATTTTGGGAGTTTTCTAATGAAAATACCTGTTGTAATTCAACGAAAAATTTGTGAGTTTTTGGCGCAAGGTAATACACATCGCCAAATTGCAAAAAGAGTTAATGTGTCTCCAACAACAGTTGGTGTTATTGCTAAAAAATTAGGTGAAATTGAAATACCTGTTGCTGAGGTGTTGAAAGCATCTAATCAAGAGTTTGTCGATATTGTGCAAACAGGTGTTGCAAAAAATATCATGAAGTGCAAACTGCTACCAGACTTTACATATATCAATGATCAAATGAAGATCAGAGATATGACGCTTAAGCAATTGTGGATTGAGTTCAAAGAAACAGAGCCAAAATGCGTTTCGTATTCTCGCTTTGCGAAATTGTACAAGCAATGGTTGAAAAAATTACACCCATCTATGCGCCAACATTTTACTGCTGGGCAGACATTACTTGTCGATTTCTGTGGTAAAACAATGCCAATTCACGACATTAATTCAGACAAGGTGAGAAATGTTCAGATCTTTGTAGGTGTGTTGGGTGCTTCAAGTTTAATTACTGTCATTGCCGCAGAAACTCAACAAACCCATGATTGGTTAAAATGCTTTACAGCCACTTTTGATCGTATAGGTGGTGTTCCTAGAGAAGTAATCACAGATAATCTAAAAGCGGCTGTTATTAAAACAGGGCGTAATGGAACGGTTTTCAATAAAACATTTGAACAATTTGCTGACTATCATGATTTTGCAATTCTGAATACTCGCCCACGAACCCCTAAAGATAAAGGGCTAGCAGAGGTTTGTGTCCAAATTATCCAACGTTCTGTCTTGGTCAAATTAAGAGACAGAAAATTTTTCTCACTTGAAGAGTTACAAAAAGCTATCGATGTAGAAGTTGATAGAATCAACAATGGTGTCACTAAGCGTTTTCCTGAAAGTCGATCAGATCGTTTTCATCGATTTGAAAAAAATGAATTGCTTGTCCTGCCTAAACATCCATATCCTTTTTCAAAATGGATATTTCAACAAACCGTTTCAGAGTTTTATCAATTTACCATTGATGGGAATATTTATTCTGTTCCTTATACTCTGATAGGTAAGAAGTTAGATATCGGTGTTACAAGTCATGAAGTACAATTCTATTATGAGAATGAATTAATTACTTCACACTGTTTATTAGAGGGCTATGGTCAAGCAAGTATTCTAGACGAACATATGCCAGCCAACCATAGGCTTTATAATACTTTAAGCCCCGCAAATATTAAGCAATGGGCTAAATCTCTTGGAAATTATGTTTATGATTTTGTTGAACAAATTCTAAATAAATCCAAACAACTCGCTCGTAATATTAAGTCTTTAAATAAGCTTAGAGATTATATTTTAGAAAATAAGCTTGATTCTGTGCTTAATCAGGCTTGTGAGTATGCGTTAAAATATAATCTATTAGCAGTTACAGACCTATTGTATGTACTCAAAAATAGAAAATATATTCAACCTCTAAACACCACTAAAACAATGAATCCCTATACACACGCAAACTTACGTGGTGCTAATTATTTTGGAGGGGATGCAAGATGACTACAAAGAGCGTTATTGCACAAAAAATGCAAGATTTAAAACTCAATGGTTGTTTGAATTGCTTTGTTGATCATTATGATGAAATGGTTAACAGTAAAAAGACCTCATTAGAAATTCTCAATGAATTACTAATCGCCGAGCAAAATGAAGTCAGCAATCGAAAAATCTTATCATTGCTAAATAAATCGAATATACGATATCCGACAAGTAGCCTGACAGAAATAGATTGTTCCAATAAAAAAGGGCTTACAAGTGATATTTTACAAAGTTTTGCTGATTGTGAGTGGATCAAGTCCAAACATAATCTAATTTTTACAGGTGCAACTGGTATAGGTAAGACATGGCTTGCATCTGCATTTGGAACGAACGCATGTAAGTTGGGTTTTAAAGTCATCTTTTATAATACAACTGAGTTGTTCGAAGATTTCAATACTGCGGTAAATTTGGGAACTATCTCGACCTTAAAGAAGAGATTACTTTCCTGTAAATTGCTCATTTTGGATGATTTTGGTTTATCACAGATCAATAATTCTTGGTTAGCTCATTTTATTAGTGTTATTGATAAACATAGTGACAACGGTTCACTACTAATCACAAGTCAATATGAAACCAATCTATGGCTCAACCACTTTGAGGACCAAACGGTTGGTGAGGCATTGCTAGATCGTATTGTTCATAGGTCCCATATTTTCAATTTGGCAGGTGAATCTATGCGAAAAAAACGAGGTAAAAAAATCGAGTAATTTTTTTATTTTTGTCCAAGTAAAGCGACACTTTAATTTACGTATAAGTTTATTAAAGTGTCCAACTTGGATGAGAATGGGTGTTCAAGTAGTTGTTGATTTTGCAATTGGGATCACAATTTAATTTCTTATATCGCTCATTATGGTAAGTAAATAAGAGAAGTTTAATCAAAGCCAACTTTTAAGATCATTAAGAAATGAGGGCCATACATCTTCTGGCACTAAATTATAAAAACCATCTAAACCTAAATAAAACTCATCATGATAATGATCTATGAAATCATATAAATCTTCATCCTCAGCAATTTTTGAAAGTCCCAGCATCATTCTAAAGAGGTTTCTAATTAATTGTTCTGAATATTCAATAATTGGTGGAGGTTCAATATATTTTTTTAAAATCTCTCTAAAAGTTTTCCTCTTTACAGCAGGTACCAAGTTTAGCCATTCAAATTTAATGTTATGAAAATAATCTAATACTTGTTTTTCTTTAGAAAAAAAAACATATTTCCAAAGCCTCTGAATCTATAATGTCTTGCTCTATTCTGTTTGTAGACCAATCTTGAATATCTTTAGCCGATTTTAAATTTAATATTAATTCTAATTTAAACCGAAACTTTTCTGTATCATTCATTTTTATTCTTCATATTTCCTAAAACTAATATAATACATGTTATACTAAATTTTAAAAATCAAGCTATCATATTGATAATTAAAACAAATTTAAAAATTTCATAAGATTCAAAATATTAAATCGTGGGGATTTCCTTTAAGATTTTTTCAGCTATTTCACAGCCACTTAAATATGCACCATGAACAGTACCAGCATATTTCAAGCTACAATGTTCACCAGCGAAGAAAATAAGTTGGCTGATTGGCTTGTGTAATACCTTAACAAGATTATCAGTGTGATTTAGTGACGGAAAACTAAAAGAACCGTAACTATAAGGGTCTGCTCCCCAACGTGTAACTATTATTTTTTCTGGTTTATCGGGAATTCCAGCAAATTGTTTTTGTAAGCTACTAAAGACAAAATCAGATACTTCTCTATCCGTTGAATTGTCTATAAAATTTGATTTATCTCCTCCAAAGAGCATTAAATAAGTTGGTTTTTGATAGATTTGAGATAAATCTAAAATGTTAAAACAATCGGTATCGTTCCAATAAAAATTACTAATTTTCTCTCCTGAACTTTTCAAGCGAAAAAGAAGAGGTTGCTTTAATTCAAAAAATACTTTATTGAAAGATCCAAATCCGAGCGCTTGAATAGAATGAATATAATCACTAGATAATGGCGGGTGAAACTCAATGTGATTTTTTTTTAGAATACCAAGTGGTACGGTAACCACTACGCGAGAACCTATGTAAGCATTATCATTGGAATCGATAAGTTGAACATAATCATTCTGGTAAGTAATTTTTTTAATATCTATATTTAATTTAATTTCTATATTTTTGGCAATACTTTCAACAACCTGATAATACCCTTTTGGAAATACAACTTCATTCCCTTGAAAGTATCCCTCATAATTTTGATAATTTGAAGAAAGTTGATCTAGACTTGTAGCAAATGGATCATTGGCTATTCGTTCAAAAAAGCTCAATAATAATTTTTTAAGATAGTTTTCTGAAAATGTATTACCTAAATAAGGTAAAGAAAATATTATTTCTTTAATCGCATCAAGAGCAGATACTTTTTGTGTTTGATTAAGTAATTTTTCTATTTTATCTATATAAAAATCAAATTCTTCAACTTCTTTTTCTGAAAATAATTGTCCATTTTCATGAAAATATTGTGAGTTATCATAATTGAATATCGTAGTTTCTATATCATTTTCTTGGGTAATAGCCCATATAGGATTATCATCAATTCCATGAATCCATGATGCACCCAAATCAAAGATATCCGAATCAATCTTTTTAGAATTTATACGTCCGCCAATACGAGGTTTAGCTTCTAATACGATAACTTTTTCACCCTTTTCTTGTAGTTTTTTAGCACATCCTATTCCTGCTATCCCTGCGCCAATAATAAGAATGGGTAAATTAATATCGCTATTATTTTGCATAAATTTTCGATGATTCCTCATTAAAGTTAAGACGACCTAAAATTAACATAATAGGCTGTCATTTAAATAACAACTATTTGTCGTGAGATATCTTACATTCAATAAGTTGTAGAACTAAAAAATTCAGATATTTCAAAGAAAGCTTCTCACCTTTAAATTGAATTAATCGTTCAAAACCTAAAGTTATCCCTATGAATTGCCATGCTAAATCTTCCATATTTTCATTAGGATTTATGAATTTTTTTAGCTTTAATACTTCTATAATTTTGTTTTTCCAAGCTTCGATTGCCGCCCAATAAACTTTGGAAAATTCAGGGTTTGAGCAACTAATTTGCTCTGCCTCGTTCCAAAGACGTATATACGCAAGTTCATTATTGTTTTCTGAAAATCCCAAAATATCTAGCAATCTACTTTCCCAACATATATCTTCTGAAAGCGTACTAGTATCTAAATTTTCGTAAGCAAGCTGAATAAATACTTCTGACTTTAACTCTTGAATTGATGCATAGTGATGATGAATTAAACCTACTGATAAACAAGCTTTTTTTGCAATATTACGAACAGTCAGTGTACTTAGTCCCTCTTCAAGAGCTATTGACTTGGCAACCTGTAAAATCAGATTTCTTCTCTCAGACTTACTTAAATAACTCATTTACTAAATATACCCTTTTACAACACGACAAAGAATATAGGAGTTGCCAATAAAAGTAAAAATACAATAGAATTGAACACACGTTCAATTCTATTGTATTTTTACTTTTATTATGACTTTTCATCCTAAGTGGCTAATATTGGCTGTAGTGGTAGGGTTGTATTTACCTATCGCTATTGATGCAACAGTTTTACATATTGCTGTACCGACCTTGAGTAATGAGCTGCAAGCCAATATGTCGGAATTATTATGGATTATCGATATATATCCATTACTTATGGCGGGTTTAATTTTAGTAATGGGTGCACTTGGAGATAGAATTGGCTATCGTAAGTTAATGCTAATAGGAAGCATTATTTTCGGTATAGCGTCGGCATTTGCTGCATTCGCTCCAAATGCTGAAATTCTTATTCTTGCTAGAGCCTTATTGGCTCTGGGTGCATCGATGATTTTACCAGGTACTTTAGCTTGTTTACGCTATACCTTTGTTGATGAAAAAGAACGTAATTTTGCACTAGGTATGTGGGTAATGGCAGGCAGCGCTGGTGCTGCATTTGGTCCTTTAGTTGGAGGATTATTATTAGAATATTTCTTCTGGGGTTCAGTTTTTCTAATTAACTTACCCATTATTTTAGTTGTCATAGTCAGTATTTTATATCTAATACCTAAACAACAACCAATAGCTAAGAATCCATTGAATTTAATGGATGCAGCGATATTAATATCGTCAATTTTATTGGTGATTTATAGCTTAAAATCTGGATTAAGAGATTTTGAAATATACCATCTATTGTTAGGATTTATAGGGGTTGTTCTTGGAATAGTATTTACCAAAAGACAAATAAATAGTTCTTATCCTTTATTTGATATTAAGTTATTTGCTTCAGATTCGGTGAAATTTGGCTTCATGATCTCTGTTGTTGCAATGATCGCATTAGTAGGATTTGAATTATTAATTTCTCAAAAACTTCAATATGTTTATCAATATATGATATACGCTGAATTATCAGGAGACTTTCCCTTGGGAGATTCTAGGCAGCCAACTTATAAAAGTCTTCGGCCAT
>NZ_JBJZOR010000012.1:0-108133 GCF_046269225.1 Acinetobacter sp. TY2 | reverse complement strand
CCCAGGTCTACGTTTTGCGATCCGTGAAGGTGGTCGTACAGTTGGTGCTGGTGTTGTTGCGAAAGTAACTGCATAATCACTGCTGTGTAAAAAATGCTCCCTTTGGGAGCATTTTTTTTGCTACATTTTTAAATAGAGAGTAAATTGATTTAGTTTTTTGATATGAAAAAATAACTTAAATAGAATAACTTTAACTTAGCTCAAATTCTGCTTATCAATTAATCTCTTATTTAAACGGACATGTTTTGGTGAAGTATTAAACCAACTATTAATAGCCCTTGTGAATATAGACTGTTCGGAAAGCCTAAAATTCCTGCCAATTGACTCATTAGGATTTGAGTTTCCCATAATTATTGTAAAGCTAACTCTTTACGAGTTCATCTGTAATTTGATCGAAAGAAGGCTTTACATACACTTACATTAAATTTTTCATTTAGATTACAGAAATATCGAGAAAGAAAATCTTGAGTAACTTCACGTAAGGCGGGATTAGAGCTATGAGGTTGGCATGTTGAAAAGCACGATGGTGAAGAAGCAGTGTTGTGGTACGTTCTTGATTGACTAAAATAGGTGCTTCAAAAAAGCGTTGGTAGATAGTGATTGATATAATTGGATTGATAGCATAAAAATTATTTTAGCCAATTTTCAACGAAAATTAATCATTAGCTAGTTGATTTTTTTGAAGAATAAAATGGTGAAACGTACAAGTTTACCTGTAATTATTTTATTTCGGCACTGGATATTATAACCACGATCAAGGTCATTCGCCGACATTTAAAGACAGTGAAGACTTAAAAGAGCAGATCATTCATCCACAGTTTTGCCTGAAAATTTAGGCTATAAAATAAGCGTGTTGTTGTGATCGTTAGCGGTGAAACAGTTGTAACTTTGGATGCCATCAACGCAAAGTGAACAACGCACATTACCATGCTACAGCGCTCAATGAGCTATGTTTTTAGTATTCCAAACCAAGATACAATTTTGGATGCATGCATGCGTATTTTGCCTGAATCCTTGGTTTATAAAATGTTCCGTAAACGTAATATTTTTCTAAAATGGAGCTTATATAAAGGCGCATGTTATTTTCCAAAGCAAATGTGTTCGTATTAACTTTTAAGTGTGGAAAAACAATTGGGGGATTCGGAAAATATGAGCCATTTTACGCAGAAGTATATACCTTGGAATAGGCAGTCATCTGACTACAGTGAAACCTGTTGCATTGGCAAGTGAAAATACTAGTCAAAGTGTTATTTCAGGCTTACAGACGGACTATGTGCAATGTGGTGATCATACTTTGCCACGCCAAGGGGAATCGAAAGAATAGTTTTTGAGTCATCATTTTGAAACAAGCATAGAAATATTTAAGCAATCTATGGATTGTCTTGATTTGGTCAGCAATACCAAGCAGTTAAGCTAAAAATGCACATGTAATATAAATAAAGAAGGGAAAATAGAGCATTTAGCTCCATTTTTTATGAATTATTGGAAATAAAGTTTTTAAGGCTATCTCGTGGTATTGAATGTAAATTGTAGGACAATCTACTAGTAAAACTGTCCTAAAGTGACATTCTGATGTCCCGCGTAGCAATTATCGTCTATCTAAAAAAAAGTAATATAAGAAATAGAAAAACAAACATAAAAAATTGTGGTACAGACTGTATCCAATAGGAGTAAATGCAATGAATGCAAAAGTAACGATTTCTAACCGTGCAGGGGCATCATTTCCTGTCCGCCGTATGAATTTTGATTTCAATGATGTGCCTGAATATTGGGCAAAAAATTCTGCAGGTATCACTCACTTTATGACGGCATTGTCAGCACTCTTTCCCGACGGTGAAAAACTGTTCATCGATTCTGTTCGTGCGGTGCGCTATCATCCTGCAATTAAAGATAATGAAGTATTACAGAAAGAAATAAGTGCATTTATTGGACAAGAAGCAATGCATACACAAGAGCATGTCAATTTTAATGCCTCTGCGAAAAAATTTGGACATGCTGTTGATAAATATGAACGTGAAACTGGACGTCTGATTCAAGGCGCACGAAAAGCTTTTGCAAAAGTAGTGAAGCCATTTGGTATGACACAAGAAATGGTCGACTTGACGGCAACAACTGCACTTGAGCATTTTACGGCAACGATTGCTTCTCAATTACTGATTAATGAACATATTCAAAAACTGATGACCGATCCAACCATGTCTTTTATGTGGTATTGGCACGCGGTCGAAGAAAATGAGCATAAAGCTGTTGCATTTGATGTATATGAAGGTGTTTTTGGTAAGGGGATAAAAGCATACGCTTTGCGTAGCTCGGCACTGATTTTTGCTATGACCTTGATTTTTATTGCACAATCTTCTTTTGTGATACGTCTGCTTAAAGATGACGGGAAATTAAATTTAAAAGAATTGGGTATGATTTATAAATATGCTTATAGTCCTTCAAAAGGAATTATTGCGGGTATGACCAAAGAAATGTTGGCGTACTTTAGACCGAGTTTCCATCCTAATGATTTAGATACAGTAAGTTTGCTTGAACATTGGAAAGCAAAGTTAGGTATTTAATTATTTTAGACGCTAGGCATTTAATTGATTAGATTAATCACAGAATAAGGTTCAATAAAGATTGGTATTTTCCTATAATTAAAGAACTTATATTTTAAAGATGAACGAAGATGATTCGTTTGATGCAAAACACTGATTTGGTTGCAGTGACACAGATTGAAAAACTGGTTCAAAGCCATCCTTGGACGCAAAAACAGTTTGAGGAATCGATTGCTTCTTATCAAAGTACGGTGATTGAAGTGCAGGGGGCGGTTGTGGGTTTTTGTATTTTGCAACCCGTACTTGATGAAGCCAATTTGTTACTGATGGCAATCCATCCTTCACAGCAAGGAAAAGGTTTGGGTTATCAATTGCTTGATCAGTCTATCGCGATGCTTAAAAATGATCCGATACAAATTTTTCTTGAAGTTCGTGAATCGAATCTGGCTGCGATTGCATTGTATGAAAAAGCTGATTTTCATCAGATTGATTTACGTAAAAATTATTATCCGCTTGAAAAGGGTGGGCGTGAGCATGCTGTGATTATGGTACGAGCATGTAGTGATGATTTTTCAAAACTTTTTGGTTAATCTATTATTAAAAACGAGCAGAATTAAAATATGAACCTATGATTATTTAATCATAGGTTCATTCCATTCCGAGGGTAGAGTCGTCATGAGCATATCGCCCAATTGTCTAATTTCTTCGGCATCTAAATGACGATTGATGCGACGCCATTGTCCATCGAGTAATAATTCAATGGGTGCATACTGTGATTTATAGTTCATTTTACGAGAATGTGGCACCCAATAGCCCAAATAAACATAGGGTTGCTCTAGGCTTTGAATATATTCAATTTGTTTTAATACTGCAAATACACCAAGCGAACGGTGACTTTCATCTGGATCAAAGAAAGTATACACCGCAGATAAGCCATCATCTAACATATCACAGGTCGATACACATACGAGGCGATCATCTTTCCATAATTCAATAAAGAAACTTTCAGCACAGCTTTGAATCAGAAATTTTTCAAACTGATCATAACTTGGTGGGAACATATCACCATCGGCATGGCGTTCCCGAATGTAACGTTCATACAGTTGATAGTGGGTAATGTTTGCATTTTGGGTTGATGTGATTTTAAGGGTGAGATCTTGGTTTTTTTTCCATGCCTTTTTTTGTGCGCTATTACGTTTGAAATCTGCAACAGGAACACGTGAAGATAAACACTGGCGACATAGATGGCATTCAGGTCGGTAAACAAAATCACCACTACGTCTAAAACCGGTGCGAGATAGTTCAGATAAGGTAACCACATCAATACGTTGGGCAGGGTCTAGAAAGACCATGCGAGCAGATTTTTGTTCTAAATAACTGCAATCGTGTGGTGGTGTAATGTAATACTGCAAGTCATTGAGTAGGGACTTTGGATGATAAGAATTCATAGTGTTTGTCCCTCTTTTATATTATCAATCCGTCATACGCGCATTTAACGCTATTGTTTTACTTGAAAATACACGGTCTTGATATCTTTTCCAATCTATAGCAGGTTGTTTTACAACATCTTGTAACGATTTTAAGTAGTTTTGACGAGAAATTGTACTCGCACCGAGGCTTAACAGGTGATCATTGACCAATTGGCAATCAATCCATGGCAATTGATTTTCTTGTCCAATGAGCATTAATACATAAAAAGCCATTTTTGATACATCAGTTTGGGTACTAAACATCGATTCACCAAAACAACCTTTGCCAATGGTGACGCCATATAAACCACCAACTATTTTGTCTTGATTCCAAACTTCGACGCTATAGGCATAACCCGCTTTAAACAGAGCACAATAACCTTGGATAATATCTTCTGAAATCCATGTTTCATCGGCGTAGGTGCGAGGTAGTGAACATGAACGAATCACATCTTCAAAAGCATGATTAATTGTTATGCGATAATCTAATTTTTTCATGTTACGAATAAGTGACTTACTTGGATGATAGTCTTCGGAGCGAATAATGCAGCGTGGTTCAGGACTCCACCAACAAGTCGGTTCACCTTCTGAAAACCATGGAAATAAACCATGTGTGTAGGCTTCATACAGTGTTGAGGGTTCAAGATCGGCGCCAATACAAATCAATCCTTCTTCATCAGGATCAGCTTCAATAGGGTCGGGGAAAGTAAACATAGAAGGAGGGAGTGTGGTCACGGTTCAGCCTTGAAAACGGATCAGGCTTTATAGTAGCTGATCCATTTGTAGAAAGTCCAAGTCTGAGTCAATGTTCTTTAGTATTGAAGCAATATCAATATGTTGATTGACTTAAGCAAAAAGCTGTAACTGACGAGCAATTTTCAACTTATCACTATTGATGAATAACTCCGCTTTTTTCTGAATAATTTCAATACTTTGTTTTAATTCAGAAACACTTTGCCCCTTTTCATCGAGAACTAACCAGCCAAGTTGAGTGATGACATCTTGTACATAGTGGGCAAGTTGTTTTGTACTCTTTAAGCCATCGACAAAATGAGCACGATAGAACAGTTGTGAAAAATGATCAGTTGGAATACCTATACCGGTTATAGGGCTTGCCAGTACTTGATAGTTTGCATGAAAACTTGCTTGATGCAGAATGTGACTATTGAGCTGTTGTGTATATTGAACTAATTCAGTGCTCGGTTCAGATTGGCAAGGTTGCATATGTCCAAGATGGCATAAAATGACTACTGCATTGAGCACCTGCGCATAATTATGTTGAGGTAGTGCTTTTTCTAAGTCTGATAAAAGAATAGGTTGATAATCTAACTTTTTGAAGTGTTCAGAAAGTGGTTGATAAATATCTTGAATCAGATTGAATTCACCTAAGTAACCATTAATAGTTGTGGGTAAGCTTTCAGGAGATGTCAGTAATACAAAAGCAGTATTTCTAAGTTGTTCTTGTGTTTGAAGCGCCGTTAAATTATTTTTGCCACGAATAAACAAATCTTTGCGGAATTGTGTATTTGCAAAATAATCTCGGCATTGCTCTTTGAAAACAGGGTGATCAATTTGATTCAGGAAATTTTGATGCTCTGCTGAAAAGTTGATATTGTCTAAATGCGTATTTAAATCGGTTGAACCTGCATAAGAAAGTTTGGCTTCCTCCATAATCCGTACAACTTGTTGGAAAGAAAAGCATTGCCAATCTTGGTTCAGATATTCATGAATTAAGTAATTTGGATTTTGTTTTTGTAATTCTTTGACTTTGTTCAATGCATTCGGATTACGTTTAGCAAAATTCGGTTCTTGTTCCAATAATGCTTCAGAAAATGCGAGGGAATCCTTCACTTTCTGAATCGGATTGGTACTTGTGCTGTTAAATTTAAAATGGCTGTGGAAAAGCTCACGGATCGGCATATTTGCAGCCCAACCCGTAACGCAATTATAGCTAATATAAACAATACCATTTGGCTTTAAGAATTTACGAATAAACTTGAGAATAATGCCTTGATTTTCATGGCTGATCCAACTCCAAATACCATGTAGGCTGATTGAGTCAAATTGTGGTAAGTCTTTATTGAGTAATTCTTCAAAGCTATCATCATAAAAATGATGTGGTGCTTGGCTATATTCAGCTACCTGATTGGCATGACCTGCATGGGCAGGATTAAAATCGGTACCAAAGAAATGTCCAAAAGATGCCGCAGCATGGATATTTAAACTGACGCCTTGACCAAAACCAAGCTCGCAATGTGCTTGTGTTGCTGTACTGGTTGGGCAATCGACACCATTTAATAATAAGCAAAATTTTTGATAGTTTGGGCTTAAATCACGGTAATAACCATAGGTGTAATTTACTTCAGTTTGATAGCCGTCGGTCCAATTTGTTGTCATTATGATCCCTGTGTAAAAATTATGATGAGAGCACAACTGTTATAAATCAAAAATAAAATAACCGCCATGTAGACGGTTATTTTTAATGTAAAAAAATCAAATAATGTGACATAATTTACATAAAATCACTCAATACCATCAAGGAAACGGTCTGCATCAAGCGCAGCCATACAGCCTGAACCCGCCGAGGTAATTGCTTGGCGATAAACGTCATCTGCAACATCACCTGCGGCGAATACACCTGGAATAGATGCGGCAGTTGCATTACCTGCAGTACCACTTTGAACTTGAATATAGCCATTCCGTAGTTCAAGCTGACCTTTAAACATAGTTGTATTTGGTTTATGACCAATCGCAACAAATAAACCTGATACATCAACAGTTTGAGTTGCTTCATCTTGAGTTGATTTTAAACGAACACCAGTAACACCAGAAGTCGCTTCACCTAAAACCTCTTCAACTTCATGATTCCAAATAATGCTGATTTTGCCTTCTTTCTCTTTTTCAAATAAATGATCTTGAAGAATTTTTTCAGAACGCAATTTGTCACGGCGGTGAACTAAAGTTACGTGTTCAGCAATGTTTGATAAATACAAGGCTTCTTCAACCGCAGTATTACCACCACCAACAACCATCACTTTTTGGTTCTTATAGAAGAAACCATCACACGTTGCACAAGCACTTACGCCTTGACCCATATAGGCTTGTTCAGATTCAAGACCTAAATACTGTGCTGTTGCACCTGTGGCAATAATTAAGGCATCACAAGTGTAATCGCCCATATCGCCTTTGAGTACGAAAGGACGCACATTCAGTTCAACTTCATTGATGTGGTCATATAAAATTTCTGTACCAAAACGTTCTGCATGTGCTTGCATACGTTCCATCAGTGCTGGGCCCGTTAAACCTTCAGGATCACCAGGCCAGTTGTCCACTTCAGTGGTTGTCGTGAGCTGACCACCCAATTGCATACCTGCAATGAGTGTCGGTTTTAAGTTGGCACGAGCAGCATAAACTGCAGCGCTATAACCTGCAGGGCCAGAACCTAAAATAATTAAACGTGAGTGACGAGCGCTCATGTACAGAATCCTTTTTTATTTCAGAAATACACATTTTGAGAAAATTATACGTGAAACTGAGTCGAAGTGTTGTGTCTTTGATGTCGATAATATTGATCATCTAAATCGAATTGAGCTATATAGTGCTTATATACAATAAAGATAACAACATACTTCAGTTTGTATGCATCTTTTTTGAAAGAACATGTGCATAATATTGCATACATTTCTGAGTTGAAGATGGCACTGACCATCAACAAAAGAATATTAATCAACAATGGGTTACAGGACAGCATATGACTGCGGTGTCGAGTGTTTATGCACAGCGCTTTATAATTACGATATTCTTGATTTCATTTGGTATTTTTCTGTTTTTAGCAACAGTCACCTATACACCATTTGATCCAGGATGGATGCATATTTCTAGTGATACACAACAGGTATCAAATACCAGTGGTGTAACAGGTGCATGGATTGCAGATATGCTGTTTGGCTTCCTTGGATGGGCAAGCCTGCTGATACCTGTATATTTCTTTCTTGAAGCTATTCAACTTTGGTGGCCACATAGTTTTTTAAGTCGTCCATTTCGCTATGCAGCACAGTTCTTTATATTATTGACATTATCCACGTTAATTTATTTGTTGTGGAATGTGCCAGCAGATACGCTTGATAATGCCTCAGGCGGTATTATTGGTTATGAGTTGGGTGAAAGCCTTTCTCAGCTCATTACTATTTATGGTGCAGTACTGTTTTTATTGGTTTTATTGACAGTTCTAGCAACGCTTGCATTTGGTATTCAGTGGAATAAAACATGGGTGACACTCAAAGCAACGCCAGCATATTTACAAGATTTATTTTATAAAAATGTGCCTGAAGAAGAGTCAGCTTATGATTTGACAACCTCATCGACAAAAGCAAAGGACCCTAGTCCTGCGAATGTCCAAGAACAGAAAAAAACAGTGATGCCTACAGTTCAGACCGAACCTGAATTTATTGAGGTAGATGCGGTTGAGCAACAAGTTCGAGATGCACGTCATGAACGTGTAGCAGAACAGTTATTTGATGATATGTTGGATCATGAATATGATCAAAATGCTTTCCAAGTAGAGCCTAAAGATGACATAGAAGTTGCACTCGCACGTGCACAGCAAGTTAGAAATGATCGTCCGCATGTTGTACCAACAGGTGAAGTGTGGAAAGCATTAAATACTGAAAAAGACACTAAGCAAGAAATTGATGCTTTATTACGTGAAGCAGAAGATAAGCCCGTTACAGTTTATAATTCGGCACATCCATCATTAAGTGAACAATTACACAGTCAACACGCACAAAAACCAACATCGAATATTGATTGGGATAATGATGAAGTCTTTGATGAATTACTCTCAGTTGTTCCAGATGGTAAGACGGCAACAGATATTCATCAGCCATATTCACATAATAACCAACAAATAAACAATTCAATAGCGCATTCGCTAGAGCAACCAGCTGAAGCTGCTTTTGAGTTTCATTCAGCTGTAATAGACAGTACTGTTAAAAAAGTGAATTCGCAGGATCAATTGGCATCTGAGTTAGATGACCTAGCTTCACTTGCAGATGAACCTACTCATTTTTCAGATCCATCGGTTTTGTCTGTAACATCACCAGTTGAGCCACCACAGCAATCAATTCGTACTACAAGCAGCTATGCGCAATCATCGCCATTGGTTAAAGCAGAAATTCAAACCAATTTTCAGGGGGGGAATGAAACTTTAATACCAGCATCAAATTTGTCAGATGAAGAAAAACAACGAGTTGCTTCAGATAAAGATGCCTTTAGAGATGCATGGAAGGGTACAACAGGCAATGTTTCAGATTTAGATACCGCATTGGATGAGGACGATGAATTTGATTTAGATGCACCATTGACCGATGCACATGGACGTCCAATGTCACGTTCAATGCAAGTAGCACAAAAACGTCGTGATTTATCTCCCTTACCTGGTTTTGAGTTACTTGATAAAGTTGATCCAAATAAAAAAGTCAATTTTACTGAAGAACAATTGGCACGACTTTCAGAATTATTGGAGATTAAACTTCAAGAATTTAACGTGAAAGCAAAAGTGATTGAAGCGCAGCCAGGACCTGTCGTGACTCGTTTTGAACTAGATTTGGCGCCAGGTGTAAAAGCTTCGAAAGTGACCAATATTTCGCGTGATCTTGCTCGTTCAATGTCTATGGCTTCAGTTCGTGTGGTGGAGGTCATTCCAGGCAAGCCGTATATTGGTATTGAGGTGCCAAACAGTACCCGTGAAATGGTGCGTCTAATTGAATTGGTGGAAACGGCAGCATTTTCAGATTCATCTAGTATATTGTCCACAGCAATGGGTAAAGATATTTCGGGTAATCCCGTCATTACAGATATGGGTAAAGCACCACATATGCTTGTTGCAGGGACAACAGGTTCGGGTAAATCGGTTGCTGTCAACTCCATGATTTTGTCGATGTTGCTGAAATATACGCCAAATGAATTACGTTTGATTTTAATTGACCCGAAGCAACTAGAACTTGCTAACTATAACGATATTCCACACTTGTTAACGCCTGTTGTGACGGATATGAAAGATGCTGTCAATGCATTGAATTGGTGTGTCAATGAAATGGAACGACGTTATAAATTAATGTCATTCTTAAAAATTCGTAAACTTTCTGATTATAACCGTAAAGTCGAAGAGGCCATTGCCAATGGCGAAGAGCTGATTGATCCAACATGGAAAGCCAGTGATTCTGTTGTTGGGGAGCGTGCGCCTCGTTTGATGCCATTACCGTCTATTGTCATTGTGGCAGATGAATTTGCAGATATGATCATGCAAGTGGGCAAAAAAGCGGAAGAAATGATTACGCGTTTGGCACAAAAATCTCGTGCTGCAGGCATTCATTTATTACTTGCGACACAGCGTCCATCAGTGGATGTGATTACAGGTCTGATCAAAGCCAACATTCCAACCCGTGTGGCATTACGTGTAAATAGTAAGATTGACTCACGTACCATTTTGGATGCAGGTGGTGCAGAAGATTTACTTGGTCATGGTGATATGCTCTTCCTTGGGCCAGGTAAAATTGAGCCTGAACGTGTACATGGTGCATTTATTTCAGACGATGAAGTAAATCGTATTTGTGATGCGTGGCGTGAACGTGGTGAGCCAAATTATGTCGATGAAATCTTAACGCCATTTGATGAAGAGCCAACAAGTCGTGGCTTTGAAGATGGTGATAGTGATCCAAGTCGTGATGCTTTGTACGATCAGTGTGTTTCTTTTGTTTTAGAGACTAGAAAAGTTTCAGTGTCATCGTTACAGCGTAAGTTTAGTTTGGGCTATAACCGTGCTGCACGTATTGTGGATCAGATGGAAGAAAATGGCATTGTGAGTGGGCAAGGTGCCAATGGTAAGCGAGATATTTTGGTTTAACGTGTTTCCCATAAGTCATTTTTAAAACATAAAAAACCTGCTAACAAGCAGGTTTTTTATTGGGTCATTTATAGATTTAAGCAAATTTAGCTAAGACTTCTAAAAACTCATTTTTATGACGAGGATACTGTGCAATCACATCATGAATGCGTTGACCTTCAGGATTGGTTGCGTTGATATCACGACCATTGGCTTTAAACTGAGTCAAAAGACGCTCATAGTCAGCAGGGCGCATATGTTTAAATGCATGTGCTAAAACATGAAAGTCTGCATTGACATCGGCAGGAGGCAGTTGCTCTAAGTAGGCAAAAACACGCTCGTCTGACCATTCTTCATTGAACGTTGCTGGCTGTGAAAGTGCCATGGCAGCATCTCCTCAAAATAAATTTTTTAAAATTAAAGATTCAAATTTTTTGCATCATACAGGGCTTTTGCTTTTTACTTTATCATCAAAAATGCAAAGCTTAGATGAAAATCATGCAATAAGTAATCTGACAACAGAATCATGACCATTCATTACTTGTGAAATGAATGTGAACCTGCAAAAAATGTCATGAAAAAGAGCAAAATATTGAATGGCTGAAAATTATTTTCCAAAACCTACTTCATATTTTGCCCTGATTCAATTCAGTTGACTAATCAATAATGAAATTAACGTTCTTCAGGTAAATTGATATTCATCTCAAGCATTTCAATGTTCGCTTCAGAACGAACAGACATTTGAATATGTTGCTCATCTACACCACGAACATAACGATTGACCACCTGCATGATCTCTTTCTTCATTTGGTCAATTTTATCTTGGCTCAAACGTTTACCTAAACCATTTTCAGAAGCAACAATCACTTTTAGACGGTCTTTCGCAGTTTGTGCACTCGTCGGTTTATCATCATTGCTGAAAAGTTTACTCCAGAATCCTGCCATCTTTACGCTCCAAATAGTCGTGCTAACCAGCCTTTTGGTTTCACGGTAATGTGACGGTAAGGGCGATCTTCACCTAAGAAACGTGCGACAAGATCATCATACGCTTGACCTGCCTCTGACTCTGTAAACAGAATCACAGGTTTACCTTCGTTTGATGCTTGTAGAACGCTTGGGCATTCTGGAATAACACCTAAAGTAGGTACACGTAAAATGTCTTTAGAAATATCATCAATCGTCAACATTTCTTGTTTATCTGCACGTTCAGGGTTGAAGCGTGTGATACATAGATGCTTACGGATACGACCTTCATTATTTTCGACTTTTTTGGTTTTGCTATCAAGCATACCAATAATACGGTCTGAGTCACGTACAGATGAAATTTCAGGATTGGTTACAATGATCGCTTCATCAGCATGATACATAGCTAAAATTGCACCACGTTCAATACCAGCAGGCGAGTCACAAATAATGTAATCAAACTCTTGTGAAAGTTCATCCATAACACGTGCAACGCCTTCATCTGTTAAAGCGTCTTTATCACGTGTTTGTGATGCGGGTAAAATATAAAGATTTTCAATGTCTTTATCACGAATCAACGCTTGTTGTAGGCGTGCTTCGTTATTTAAAACATTAACGAAGTCATAAACGACACGGCGTTCACAGCCCATGATCAAATCGAGATTACGTAAACCTACATCAAAATCAATAACGACAGTCTTATGACCACGAAGGGCCAAACCTGTTGCAAAAGATGCGCTTGTTGTGGTTTTACCCACGCCACCTTTGCCTGATGTAACAACAACAATTTTGGCCACCGAATCCACTCCTGTTATGGTCATTGCCCCTTAAATGGGGCTTTTTATGGTGTATAATTTATAACATTAAAATTGCAAAGGCTGGAACTCAAGTTCCTGCTGATCATTCAAATAAATATGAACTGATTGCTTGATTACGTGCTGGGGAATGTCATCTGCAACACAATATGTCCCAGCAATGGAAACCAATTCAGCTTCTAGCGAATGACAAAATATTCTTGCAGCCGTGTTACCGCCTGCACCCGCAATGACTCTACCACGAACACTTCCATAGATATGTATATTTCCTGATGCAATGACTTCAGAACCACTGTTGATGCCTGCATTTAAAATAATATCACCATGATCTTGGACAAGGCATTGACCTGTACGTAAAATCTCATCATGGTACGAAGTTGTATGGCTAATCACTTTTTTTACTGGTTCAGCGACTGTTTGAGGCTGAATTGTTTCTGTTGTAATGACAGGTGTTTCGACCACTTGTTCTTTTGTCGGTTTAATGCGTTGCAATGGGCGATCAGCAGGAACAATTGGAAACTGAATTGCACGTGCTTGATCACTCAGTAAACCATCAACAACACCAATTGGTTGTAGCTCCAGACTTACAACAAGCTGAATAAGTGCAATTAGCTCCTGTTCAACAGTTGTATCAAGTACAACTAACGCCCCTTGGTAAGAGGCTTCGCCCATCATTTTGTTGAGTTGCTGGCGGATGGCATCATGATCATTGGTTTCGAAAGTTAATCGATTACTATGAAGCATTTTGCCTGTAATCCGTAAATCAGCCATAGTTATTCCTTAAAAGGCTTGTGACCCAAAGTTTTAATCTGAAGTTCAAATTGTAAAATAGCGCAAATCCTAGAACAAATTGATGGAATTCTCCACCCAAGATACAAATAATTGCAAGGGATTGATTATTCTTTAACTTGATCATTTTTTTCTAATACAAGTTGCCATTGTTTAATTTTTACCTGCTTCCGCAGAGATTCTAAACTTTCATGGACCACAGATTCAACTAATTCTTCAAGCTTCTGATTTTCAATATTTAAATTGCTTACTTTTTCAGAAATTAACTGATAAGTGGTATTGGGTTGCAATACGGAGCCAGATGTAAAGGGCTCAATGAGGCCTTGAGTAATATTTTCACCAAGTTGTTGACCAATATTCTGAATTTGATTTTCGATCATTCCACCTGCAATTGGAATCAAGCGTAAAAGTTGGGTAAGTTGAGGTGTGTCCTCAATAGCTTGTCGTACAATTTGCCCAACACCATCACCAATCTGTTGTTGATAGGCTTTAAGTTCAACAGCAAGAGATTCTTGTAAAATTTCTGCTAAAACCACACTAAACATTTCTCGGTGATGGTCAACCAAATCATGAATAATTTGTTTGTGGGTTGAACTGGTATCTAATTCCTGTTTAATACCATCAATCACAGTAATCACAACACGATCTGAGAGTTCTTCCATAATGACACTATAGTAAAAAAGAATTCGCTTTTTTAGGCCGTCAGGAATGACTTTATAGCCTAACTCATGGACACGGTAACCAATCACGACAACTCGTATTAAACGTAAAAAGCGTAACATTGGGATGATGGCTAAAATTTCATACCAATGAATAAATGGAAAGAAGAACCAACGGGCATGATGTTTATTGATGATTGCAATAAACCAACGAACGCCTAGTTCTACACATAAAAAAATGATAAACCAACTTTCCGTAATAATGACCCAAGGATGTAATTCAGTTTTGTAATATTGAAGAACTTGAGGTAAATGAATTTCATTGAAAAACCAATTTCCATAGCTACTCATTAAAAAGGCATTGGCAGCCAAGCAGAACAGGTTGAAGACAATAATAAACATCATGAAAATGTCATAGCCAAAGGCAATCCACCAACCTAATGTCTTTTTATTTTTAGGTAACATTGAATGGTAGTTGTGAGGTGCCTGTTCTGTATTATTCATTGAAACATCCGGTACTTAAGGTGGTTCACTCAGAGGGAAGGTCTAAGAGGTTGAGTGATATCGCTGTTTGATTTGAGTAATCAATTGATCTTTTTCCCGCCATAAATCATCGACCCATTGCTGAAATTTCTCACGGTATTCTGCATCATCTTCGTAATCACCGCCAATGACCCAATCGGGAATATTAATTTTTCGCATATTTACAACAATGCGAGGGACTTCACCGAGCCAAAACTCACCATAACCAGGCACACCATCAGGATAGACAATCGTCATATCTACAAAGGCATCTATTTGCTGACCTAAAATATTCAATGCTAAAGCTAAACCGCCAGCTTTAGGTTTGAGTAGATTTTGGAAGGGAGATTGTTGTTTCGCTTTTTTTTCAGCGGTAAAACGTGTGCCTTCTAAATAATTAAGTAGGGTAAAGGGTTGGCTGAGTAAATGTTCACATGCCTTGCGTGCTTCATCCATATCCTGATATTTCAAGGCAGGATTTTGAGCAATTTGTTCTTTACTATGGCGTTTCATCATCGGAAAGCCAAGTATTTTAAAAGCTTGTCCAACAAAGGGAATGAAAATAAGTTCCCATTTGGTGAAAAAACGCGTCAATGGCATACGAGTTAAACCAAAGTATTGAGTGACGGTCGTATCGACCCAGCTTTGATGATTACATGACATCAAATAGCGACCTTGCATATTTAAATCAAGTTCAGGATCTATGCTGATGTCCCACTTTGTTTCAGGCAAGACATGATCAATCAGCCAATTGTTGACACCAATCCAACTATTTGTAATTTGAATATTGGTTTCATCAACTTTTTTAGACTGTTTAAAAAGTTTGGTTAAGCCAAGTGTAAGCACTGGTGGACCATGAAAAAAAGTACTGCCTGTAATGACTGAAGTTACAGTCAAGCCTTTGGTTATTTTTTTCAATAAGGATTGTTGTTGTTTCTGTAATGCCATGGAAATGTCCCGAATTAAAACGTTTCACCCAAAAATGTGCTTTAAATATAGCCGTTGCTTCATAAATAAAAAAGTATCTAGAACGAACTATGTGTAAAATATGGCGAAGGAACGCTTTTCCTTTTTAAATTTATTACAAATTGTAAAAATTCATTGAATTTTTAACAAAAAGGCAATGGTCTAACTTTGTTTTTTATACCATTATTCTTTCATACAAAAATCACAATCTCTGGAGGCATGTCATGCGTGCACTTGTAATTTCAGCTGTAGTAGGGGCGTTGGCACTTTCTGGCTGTCAAAATATGGAATATGACAAAGCAGCAATCGGTACTGGTCTTGGTGCATTGCTTGGTGCTGGTCTTGCATATTCAAATGCAGACAAAGATAAAATGGGTCAAGCTGCTGCAATTGGCGCAGTTGTTGGCGGTGGTGCAGGTTTGCTTCTTGATAAGAAAGAAAAGCGTCTTAAACAAGAACTCGCAGGTACTGGTGTTGACGTAAACCGTAATCCAGATGGCTCAATCAATATGGTGATGCCTTCTGTAACATTTGCAAGCAATTCAGCTATGATTCAACCACAGTTCCAAGCGGCACTGAATGATGTTGCTCGCGTTCTACGTGAAGATGGTACTGCAAACCAACTTGCAATTGTTGTACACGGTCACACAGATAACACAGGTTCTGATGCAATCAATAACCCATTGTCTCAAAATCGTGCGAACTCTGTGAAGAACTATTTATCTTCACAAGGTATTGCTTCATCACGTATTACTGCACGTGGTTACGGTTCAACTTCTCCAGTAGCTGATAATTCAACTGCTGCAGGTCGTGAACAAAACCGTCGTGTAGAAATTACTGTATATGCAGTAAAATAAGAAGATAGATCAGGCTTAATAAATATAGAGAATCTTCTATAACTGTTGAAATTGATTAAATCTTAAAATCGAATCACTTTTGTGGTTCGATTTTTTTTGTGCATTAAAAAGACTCAAGGAATGAAAATGCACAAAGACACAACATTTGAAATAAACAAGTATTTGACATTTTAAAAGTCAACATAAAATGGGAAAAAATGTCAGATGAAAATTTGTATTAAGCATTAGGCAAGCATGCATTGAGGTGTCTATAATTGACCCCGAAGTTTTTAGAGGATGAACCATGTCAAAAGCAAGTCAACTGAATGACAAGCAACTTGAAGCAATGAAATACACTCAAGGACCCTTGTTAGTACTTGCTGGTGCGGGTTCAGGTAAGACCTCAGTGATTACGCGTAAGGTTGCGTATTTGGTACAGCAGTGTGGTATTCCTGCGTATCGTATTACAGCCATGACCTTTACCAATAAAGCTGCACGTGAAATGAAAGAGCGTGTCAGTAAACTTTTGGGTAAAGAAGAGGGTAAAGGTTTGTCCGTTTCGACATTCCATACCTTTGGACTAAATTTACTCCGTTTAGAATTAAAAAATACACCGCTCAAAAATAATTTTTCTATTCTCGATGCTGATGACTGTAAGCGCATTCTGATGGATTTGATGCATCGTGATAATTTATCAGGTGCAGAAAGTAAAGAACTGATTGCCAAAGCGATGAAGATGATTTCAGATTGGAAAAACGATCTGATTTTGCCTGAACAAGCACATACAACATGTGAAACGCAGGAAGATGTGCAATTTGCACATTTGTATCAGCTTTATGAGCGAAATTTACGTGCCTATAACGCCGTGGATTTTGATGATCTGATTGTTATGCCAACACGACTATTACAGGACAATGCTGAAGTTCGTGAGCGTTGGCAGAATCGTATTCGTTATTTATTGGTCGATGAGTATCAAGACACCAATACAGCACAATATACGCTTGTCAAACTGCTTGTTGGGGTGATGGGGCAATTCACAGCAGTTGGTGATGATGACCAATCCATCTATGCATGGCGTGGTGCAAAACCTGAAAATATGGCATTGCTACAAGAAGATTTTCATAACTTAAAAGTGATTAAGCTTGAGCAAAATTACCGTTCTACGAGTCGAATTTTAAAAGCAGCGAACCATGTGATTGATCATAATCCGCATATTTTTGAGAAAAAATTGTGGAGTGATAAAGGGCATGGCGAAGTGATCCGAGTTATTACTTGCCGTAATGATGATGATGAAGCAGAACGTGTGGTCAAAGATTTACTCACACATAAGCTGATGAATGGTAAAAGTTGGAAAGATTACGCAGTACTATATCGTGGAAATTTTCAAGCCCGCGTGCTTGAAACTCAACTGCGTCAAATGCAGATTCCCTATAAATTATCGGGTGGTCAGTCATTCTTTGGTCGTGCTGAAATTAAGGATGTGATGAGTTATTTACGAGTCATTATCAACCCTGAAGATGACAGTGCATTTCTACGTATTATTAATACACCAAAACGTGCCATTGGCCCTGTGACTTTAGAAAAACTGGGTTTATTCGCGCAAGAAAATCATTTATCACTTTTAACTGCTGCTAGTGATCAGCGTCTAACTATGGTGATGCCCAAAAAGGCAACGACACAATTGGCGGAGTTTGCTGAATTCATCAATAATTTCACGCGTGAATTGTTGGATGATGATGAGCCAGTGCCGAAAATCCGCCAAATGATGCTTGAAGCAGGTTATATCGACTATCTGAAAGAAACGGCAGCGACACCTGCACAGGAAAAAACCAAACTCGATAATATCGAAATGCTCTATAGCAGTATTCAAAGTTTGATTAACCGTGCTGAAGATGTCGATGAAAAGAATATTGAAAGTGTGATTCGCAAATTGGTGTTGCTCGATATGCTCGAACAGCAACAGGAAGAAGAAGATACAGATAAAGTCAATTTACTGACTTTGCATGCGTCGAAAGGTTTGGAATTTCCATTCGTGTACATCATGGGGCTTGAAGAAGAATTATTGCCACATAAAAACTCGATTGCGGCAGAAACCATTGAGGAAGAACGTCGTTTGATGTATGTGGGCATTACCCGTGCGCAACAAGGTTTAACTTTAACTTTGGCAGAACAACGTAAAAATGGCGGTCAAATGAAACAAATGACCCCAAGTCGCTTCCTCGATGAGTTGCCTCAAGATGATTTAGATTGGCTCGGTCGCAAGAAAAAATTGGCTGAAAATATCGATCCAAAACTGCAAGCACAACAATATTTGCAGAATTTAAAAGCATTATTAAAGAAATAGTGTCGAAAAAATAGTTTTTATTTATATGTGCTTTGCCTTCTGTTAAGGAATGGTAAAGAGAAGATTGACCATTTTTAAATAGGATTACGAAATGAAAGTTCAAGTAAAAGTACTCGATACACGCTTAGGTCAAGAATGGCCTTTACCGACTTATGCAACCACGGGTTCAGCAGGTTTAGACTTACGTGCATGTGTAGAAGAAGCAATTCAAATTGAGCCAGGACAAACGGTTTTAGTAAAAACAGGTATGGCAATTTATATTGAAGATCCTGCCTTTGCTGGTTTGATTTTGCCACGCTCGGGTTTAGGTCATAAGCATGGTATTGTCTTGGGTAACTTGGTTGGTTTAATCGATTCAGATTATCAAGGTGAACTCATGGTTTCGGTATGGAATCGTAGTCAAACAACATTTACTTTAGAACCAGGTGAGCGCCTTGCTCAATATGTTCTTGTTCCTGTGATTCAAGCGAAGTTTGATATTGTAAATGAATTTGAAGCGACTGAGCGTGGTGCAGGTGGTTTTGGTCATACAGGACAGCAATAATTTTGTAATAAGATAGCTTTATCATTTGATAAAATATTGTTTTTTTATAGTCATGATAAAGACCTGAATTTCAGGTCTTTTTTCTAATTTATATTATGTTTTTATGTGTGATGTAACAAAAGATATATTTAATAAATAGCTTGTAATTGTATATATTAGATTAGTTTAATCAGCTTATGAAAACTTCATACTCATTGACTATTTTCTCGCTATACAAGAAAAATATAGAAATATATTAAATAATGGCTTAAGAAGAAGTGAAAGTGAATGCTTGATTTAAATGTACAATCATTTAAAACTTACAATCGGCGTTGTAAAAGTAGTACAAAGAATGCTTATGAAACGATCAAATAAGATCTTTCCATTTCATATTTTCCGTGCATACGATATTCGTGGAAAAGTGGAACAAATGGATGGCGAAGTTATATATGCCATTGCACATGCATTGGTGCAACAATATAAAACTCAAGGACAATCTGAAATCGTCATTGGTTATGATGCACGTTTGTCGAGCCCATATTTTGCGAAAATTATCGAAGATGTTTTTCGTACACAGAATTTTAAAGTTAAAACATTAGATTGTTGTTCTACACCACAAATGTATTTTGCAGCGCGTGAAACCCAGGGCAATGGTATTATGGTGACCGCAAGCCACAATCCTATATCTGACAATGGTATTAAATGGATTGTTCAGTTTGAACCACCATGTCCTGATAAAATTCAGCAAGTTGCACAAGATGCTAATCAATTTATAAAGAATCAAAAAGATCCTTTCAAGGTACAAACAGAGCTTATATTTGATGTCAAACAAAGTCAGTATAACCATGTGATCAATCTTGAGCTTTGCCAAAGTTATCAAAAAGCTATGCTTGAAGATATTCAGCTAAAACGTCCATTTAAAGTTGTACTTGATGGCTTAAATGGTTCAGCTGGTGCATGTGCAGCGTTGGTTTTAAAAAAAATCGGTTGTGAGGTGATTACACTGCGTTGTCAAGCGAATGGTCATTTTCCTGATCATGCACCTGATCCGTCACAGTCGGCACATCTGGGTAAAATGAAACAACAGATCATGATGCACCAAGCTGATTTGGGTATCGCACTCGATGGTGATGGTGATCGTGTTGTACTGATGGATGAAACAGGCAAAATAATCTCTGCTGATCGTTTATTATCGTTATTTGCACAAATGTGTTTACAGTCACATCCTGGGCAGGAAATTGTCTTTGATGTAAAATGTTCTACAATGGTGGGGCAAATCATTAAAAAGATGGGTGGAAAGCCGCACATGCTTCGAACTGGAAGTAGTTTTCTACGCCAATATTTACGAAAGTCCAAAGGTCGTGCTGTATTTGGTGGTGAATATGCAGGTCACTATGTATTTAATGATGGTCGTGGTTTCGGTTATGACGATGGTTTATATGCTGCACTACGTGTTATGGAGTATTTGAGTGAGAAACCAAGGCAATCTCTATCACAGTTAATGTCAGCATTTCCTGAACGGTTTTATACTGAAGATACTTATATCAGCACTCACAATACCAATCCACAAGCGGTCTTACAGGAAATTGAACGCCGTGGGAATAGTTGTGATGCTGAGTTGAGTAAAATTGATGGTATACGCCTTGATTTTAAAAATGGCTTTGGCATCATTCGGGCATCCAATACAGGCGAGTTTTTTACTGTACGTTTTGATGCAGATCATCCGACCCACCTCAATAATATTCGTCAGACATTTGCGTCTATGTTAAGTGATCGTTATCCTATGATCGCTCAGGATATCTTGCTTGCACATTAGCTCGGTTTAATGTGCTGTAAAAGATAAATATCTCGAAAAGACTTTTAATCCTTTTTCAAAATATGTACTTCAACAGGTGCAATAGGAGAGGCGCATGCCCCATCAGCAGACCGGAATTGATAAAGCTCAGATTCTGACAGAAGCGTTGCCTTACATTCAGCGTTTTGCAGGAAAAACGCTAGTGGTCAAATACGGTGGTAATGCCATGACCGATCCTGAATTGGAAAGCTCATTTGCCCGAGATATCGTTTTGCTGAAAACAGTCGGTTTAAACCCGATTGTAGTACATGGTGGTGGTCCACAAGTGGATTCATTCCTCAAGCAACTCGGTCGAGAATCAGATCGTATTGACGGTATGCGTGTGACTGATCCTGCAACGATGGAAGTTGTAGAAATGGTCTTGGGTGGTAGTGTTAATAAATCAATTGTTAATCTGATCAATCAGCATGGTGGACGTGCCATTGGTTTAACAGGTAAAGATGGTAACTTATTGCGTGCCCAAAAGTTACTGATGGAAAAAATCCAAGAAGATGGTTCGGTGAAGCAAATTGATTTGGGCTTAGTGGGCGAAGTTGTTGGCGTAAAAACCGATGTCCTTGAAATGTTTACCCAAAGTGATTTCATTCCTGTAATTGCACCATTAGGTGTAGATGATGCAGGTAATACTTATAACATCAATGCAGATTTGGTTGCGGGTAAAGTGGCAGAAGCTTTAGGCGCTGAAAAGCTCATTTTACTCACCAATATTTCAGGTGTGCTTGATGAAAATAAAAATTTACTTACAGGCTTGAGTACGCAAGAAGTTGATCGTCTGATTGAAACAGGCGTGATTTATGGCGGTATGATTCCTAAAGTTGGTTGTGCACTTGATGCAGTCAAAGGTGGTGTTGTGAGTGCACATATTGTTGATGGTCGTGTACCGCATGCAACATTACTTGAAATTTTTACTGATCACGGTGTGGGAACACTAATTACCAATCGTAGTAAAAAATAAGTCATCCTTGATCAAATTTTAAAGCTCATCTCACGATGAGCTTTTTTATGGCTTACTCTCAGTGATTTGATGTATTTATCTATTAAAATCGCATGATATGTGTTCAGGTATTTGCAAGCAGAACAGGACTCATGCACAATATTCACATAACGATAAAGCTGTATGAATGACTATGTGCCAACTGCTTGGAATGAACTGTGCAAGACCCACAGATATTACTTTTTCTTTCCGTGGATTTTCACAACGTGCGGGAATTACTTCTGACCATTCGGATGGTTTTGGTATCGCATTTTTTGAAGATAAAGCCTGTCGTTTATTTGTCGATAATCAATCGGCAGTTGAATCACCTATTGCAGATCTTGTGCGTAATTATCCGATAAAATCACGTAATGTGATTGCACATATCCGTAAAGCAACCCAAGGTAAAATTACCCTAGAAAATTCGCACCCTTTTGTGCGCGAGCTTTGGGGACGTCAGTGGATTTTTGCACATAATGGTGATTTAAAAGGTTTTGAACCGCCATTAACAGGGCGTTTCACCCCCGTAGGTAACACTGACAGTGAGTTGGCATTTTGTTATTTACTAGACCAGCTTGTTGAAAAATTTGGTTATGAAACACCTAGTTTAGAAGATATTTTTACATTACTTGAGCAACTTGCTCCACAAATTGCAGAGTTTGGCACGTTTAATTATTGCTTATCGAATGGACAGGCACTATTTAGTTATGCAACCACTAAACTGCATTGGATTGTGCGAGAGTATCCATTTCAATCTGCACGTTTAATTGACTTAGAAGTTGAGGTTGATTTTAGTGATGTGACGACTTCTGACGATCGAGTAGCTGTAATCACGACTGAGCCACTGACAAAAAATGAAGAATGGCAAGCTTATCGTCCAGGTGAAATGATTTTATTTCAGGGAGGTCGACCTATTAAAACAGCCTTGACAACCATTGATCGTTTAATTCGTGAAGAAAAAAATCCTGAATTGAAACGAATAACGAAAGCGGATCAATATTAAAAATCATCATTTCTATATAGTAAATGATTTTTTAAAGTTGTTTTATATTTTAACTAAAAGACTTAATTGTATTTTATTTTTAATATAAACTTTAAATTAAAAAATAATTTGCAGTGTAATATTAATGTTATTTATATAGTTTATTCTTCTTGAAATAAAATAGAGTAAATTGCTTGGAATATAATATTGGCTAAATAATATCTGAGTCTTTTACTCTGAATTAAAATTTAAATATCATAAAATACATTAGCTTGTGCTTTAAAATGGAGCATTTTATTAAATCCGAGTAAATTGGTTCATTTTTATTTATAAATTAACTGTCTATGATGGATAAAAGGTTTACTTATTTAGTATTTTTAAGGCGGTCGTATGAAGATGAAATGGATCCCAGAATATAATACTGGTATTGATGTGATTGACGATCAGCACAGACGAATTTTAGATTACATTAATGAAATTGATGAAATCGGTGTTAATACAGATCGTCAGCGAATAAAAGATATTTTAAATAATATTATTGATTATACACAGTCACATTTTACATTCGAAGAAAGTTTACAAGAAGAAGCTGGTTACAAATACCGTGTTCCACATAAACGTGTACACGATTTATTTATTAAGAAAATAGAAAGTTACCGTGAAAATTTTGACAATGGCAAGTCTATTGAAAAAGAGTTACACGAAGTACTTTCTAAATGGCTCATTAATCATATTCAGCATGATGATGCAGATTATGTGGGTGCTGTAAAAATTAATATGATGGGCATTATTAAAGAAAATGAAAAGAAAAAGGGTAAGAATTGGTTCTCTCGCTTTTTTTCGTAAAATAGATGTATGGACTTAAAACAGCTTAGAATTATTTTAAGCTGTTCAAATCTAAAAGTATTAAAAATAGCATGTAGTACAATATAAAGGATGATTTCAAGCTCGATACCTATTTGATTCAGACTAATTGATGAAAGGGTCGTAGAGATAAAAATAATCAAATATTAATAAACATTCAGCGTAGCAAATCATCTTGATGAGATGATTTGCTTTTTTCTTTCTAATCTTTGATTTTCATGGTCGACAAAGGCAAAATAGCGGTGGACTTTTTAAATACGTCATACGGGACAATTTTATGGCACGATGGTTACCGCCGCTGATGGCATTTTGTTTGTCATTTATCATTATTCTAGGGCTTGCACCAGCACTTGGATTTCAGATTGATCGACAAATTGACTTTTGGATTTTATGGATTGGCACCATGCTTATTCTTGCACTTCCTTTGGTCTACTTAGAAATTGCTTTGGCGAAGCGCTCAAAAACATTTGTGTTAAATGCATTGTCTGCGTTGACACGAGAAGCAGATGCATCACAAAAATGGCGTATCGTCGGTTGGTTATCCGCCGTATTTATCCCATTTTTGGCGGGTGGTATTTTATTTAATATTGCACAAACAGTTGTACAAAGTACGCAACTTAACATGAGTACACATATTGTATTTTTGACTGGCGCAGTGATTGCATGTGGTTTGTCATTTTTAAATCGTCAAATCCTAGTGCTTTTGACTGCAGTCAGTGTCATTGCATCTTTTGTCATTGCCAATGTCATGGGGACAAATTTACAGCCTTGGCATGTCACGCCAGTTGAATTTGGTGAATGGGGCAAGGCAACGATTTTAGCTTTGGTTGCAAGTGGTTTAGGTTTGGGTATTTATGCACAGAGTCAACTTGCTCAAGTACAAGTTGCTGATCGCGCGACAGGTTCAGTTTTACCTGTGTGGTTTGCACAAATACTCGCAGTTGTTGCATTTGGCTTCTTCGCTGTATCCTCCGCCATTCCCGCTTATAGCGCGCTTGCTGCGGCAGTATTTAGTGCAGCATTGTTGCTCAGCCTTGCCAAAGAGCAATTTATACAACGTCGTATTGCATTGCCGATCCAATTTATTGTGCTTTTAGTGGCATTGCTCATTTGGGGCATTCCACAATTGGTCAATATCTTTAATCCATTGTTGATGATTTGGGGCTTAGTGATTTGCTTGATCTATTCCATTTTTGTCGGTTGGATTATGAAGATTAGCCATTTACGTAAAGCTATGAATTTTAGCAATGAAGTGTTTTATAACATTTGGCGTATTGCGGTGCGTATTGTGTTGCCATTGTCGATTGTGATGGCACTCGTGGCTTATATTGGGCAATTGATCTAATGACTGAGCAAATACAGGTTAGACAGATGCAAAAGGTTTGGGTGGCGTACGCAAGCGTAGAGCAGCAGTTTCATATTGAAGTACCATTCGTATCTGGTATGACAGTGGCTGATGCAATTGCAAAAAGCCAGCTGAAAGACAAGACAACTTTACCTGAAGTATTGAATTGTGGCATTTTTGGGGTCAAAGTTGTTGATCAGACTCAAGTACTACAAGCAGGGGATCGGGTTGAGATTTATCGTGCATTGACCATCAACCCTAAAGATATTCGTCGTAAACGGGCTGCAGCTAACCCAGTCAGTCGCTATTGTCGAGGCAATCGCTTTAAACAATTATATCAATAAAGAAAACCCCTCAAAGAGGGGTTTTCTTTTATTTTAAAGTGGCTATAGTGGGGGCGCATTTAAAATGGCTTCTTTCGATGACGGTAAGCCTGGTTGAGATTCAGGAATTGTTTCTAAACCTTCAATCTTATTCACGATACCCGTTTCATTGAAGAATATTTTTAAATGTTGACCATGTGCTGCTGGAATTTTAGCTTTTTTAGCATAGGTTCCCGGAATATAGTTGTAGATATAGTCCCAGCGTAAAGGATTCATAGGATCTGTTATTGTTGGACTGCCCAGTAAAAAACGAACCTGCTGGTAAGTCATGCCTATTTGAACTTTTGAAGCTTGTGCCTGAGTTAATGGTGTACCTTGTGGAATATCAACTTTATATACTCCAAGAACAGAACACCCACCAAGCAATGAAGCGACGAATAACGTCAGCATGATTTTTTGCATTTTGCTACACTATCCCAAATTAATTATGATGCATTTGATCCACGGATAGATCATACTGCATCTCAACTCTGTTTCATATTCCAACTTAAAATTTGTTGAGAGACCTTTTTATATGGCTATTTCAAATCAGGACTTACGCAAAGCTGGACTGAAAGTTACTTTACCACGAATCAAGATTTTGGAATTATTGGAAAATTCAAAACAACATCACTTGAGCGCGGAAGACATTTATAAAACATTGCTGGAGCAAGGGGAAGATGTTGGTCTTGCAACAGTATATCGTGTGTTAACGCAATTTGAAGCGGCGGGGATTATTCAACGCCATCATTTTGAAAACAATCATTCTGTTTTTGAAATCATGCAGGACGATCACCATGACCATCTTGTATGTCTAAATTGCAGTAAAGTCGTTGAATTTACAAATGATACGATTGAGCAAGAACAGCATGATGTTGCAGATAAATTTGGTTTTACCCTAACAGGTCACTCTTTGAATTTGTATGGTTATTGCGATTCTGCTGAATGTCAGGAAGCTTATCGTAAAAAATAAAATCACATAAATACAACAAATTAAAAGGCGCTAAATTAATTTAGCGCCTTTTTGTGACTTCAATACTTACAAGTACTTTTTGTATTATTGGCCATCAAAAGTCAATTTACTGCCGGAATTTAACAATTGAGAACCACCTTCTTCATCTAATTTAATTTGTAGACGCAAGTCGTTTGGTGAGTCTGCATGTTTCAATGCATCTTTATAGGTAATTTGACCAGACTTATACAAATCAAACAATGCTTGGTCAAAGGTCTGCATGCCGAGTTCACGAGAACGCTTCATCAAATCTTTAATTTCATGGACTTCACCTTTACGGATTAAATCTGAAATTAATGGAGAGTTGATGAGAATTTCAATTGCCGCACGACGTGAATTGCCATCAGGCGTTGGAATTAACTGCTGTGCAACCATTGCTTTTAAGTTCAGTGACAAGTCCATGAACAGTTGGCTATGACGATCTGACTCGAAGAAATGAATAATACGGTCGATGGCTTGGTTGGCGTTGTTCGCATGTAGGGTTGCAAATACAAGGTGACCTGTTTCTGCAAAGGCAATGGCATAGTCCATTGTTTCACGAGAACGAATCTCCCCAATCAAGATCACGTCAGGTGCTTGTCGTAGTGTATTTTTCAGCGCAATTTCAAATGAGTCGGTATCAATTCCAACTTCACGTTGTGTGATGATACAGCCCGCATGTTGATGCACAAACTCAATCGGGTCTTCAATGGTAATGATATGACCTTTAGAATTCTGATTGCGATAACCAATCAGTGAAGCCAAAGACGTTGATTTACCTGTACCCGTCGCACCAACAAAAATAATGATGCCACGCTTGGTCATTGCCAAATCTTTCAAAATTGGTGGTAATTTTAATTGCTCAGGTGTTGGAATGACGGTTTCAATTCGACGCAGAATCATTCCTGGTTCATCACGTTGCTGAAATGCACTGACACGAAAACGTGCAGTTTTATCCTTATTCATGATTGCAAAGTTGCATTCACGCGTATCGGCAAATTCTTTACGTTGTTTGTCACTCATAATTGAGTTCACCAACTGACCAACTACTTCACCTGATAGTTTTGTTTTGGCAACAGGCATAATTTGCCCGTTTATTTTCATTGATGGTTCAACTTCGGCAGTGACAAATAAGTCCGATGCCTGATGTTCAATCATCATGTTCAGTAAGTCATTAAAGTCCATCTTTTACTCCCCCAAGAACGCTAAATTATTATAAGAATGATTCTGGTTGTTTTGCGGCGGTACGTGCTGCTTGAGGGCTGATTACACCTTTTGAAACCAATGTTTTTAAACTTTGATCTAGTGTAGTCATACCATAGTTTGCACCAGTCTGAATCGCAGAATACATTTGTGCAACTTTATTTTCACGTATTAAGTTACGAATGGCAGGAACACCAATCATAATCTCATGTGCAGCTACACGACCGCCACCCGTTTTTTTCAATAGCGTTTGTGAAATAACGGCTTGTAATGATTCAGATAACATAGCGCGAATCATATCTTTTTCTTCAGCAGGGAATACGTCAATTACACGGTCAATGGTTTTTGCCGCAGAGGTCGTATGTAGCGTACCAAATACAAGGTGACCCGTTTCTGCTGCCGTCAATGCAAGACGAATGGTTTCAAGGTCACGCATCTCACCGACCAAGATAATATCAGGGTCTTCACGCAGTGCTGAGCGTAGTGCTTCATTAAAGCCATGTGTATCACGATGGACTTCACGTTGGTTGATTAGACATTTTTTAGATTGATGTACAAATTCGATAGGATCTTCGACCGTCAAAATATGGTCATAGCGATTGTCATTAATATAGTCAATCATGGCTGCAAGCGTGGTTGATTTACCCGAACCTGTAGGGCCTGTGACCAAAACAATCCCACGTGGATAATCGCAGATATCTTTAAAGATTTGACCTAGACCCAAATCTTCCATGGTTAAAACTTTTGATGGAATGGTACGGAATACACCGCCGGCACCACGGTTTTGGTTGAATGCGTTGACACGAAAACGAGCTACGCCCGGGATTTCAAATGAAAAGTCCGTTTCAAGGAGTTCTTCAAAGTCACGTCGTTGTTTATCATTCATGATATCGTAAATGAGACGATGGACATCTTTATGTTCAAGGGCAGGAAGGTTAATACGGCGTACTTCACCATCAACACGAATCATGGGTGGCATACCCGCTGAAAGATGTAAGTCTGATGCACCGTTTTTAACTGAGAAAGCCAATAATTCAGTAATATCCATAATTTCCCCAAAGAAGGTTTTTGCTTATTTGTTTTATTGCATAATATAAGGTATCGCTCAGCTTAACCAACATTTAATTAATTCTAAGCTGAAAAAATTGCTGAAATGAGATATCCGTCAATGAATGATTTGAACCAAGCCCGTAATCAGGTACTCGCGCAAATTCGAACTGCCTGCGAACAATCCAATCGTGATCCTAAAAGTGTTCAACTTTTGGCGGTGTCGAAAACCCAAGCAACTCATGTTTTACAGCAGATGTATGCGACAGGGCAACGTGCATTTGGTGAAAATTACTTGCAAGAAGCCTTAGATAAAATTGATACTTTAAAAGACCTTGATATTGAATGGCACTTTATTGGTCATGTTCAACGTAATAAAACTAAACCTTTAGCAGAAAATTTTGCTTGGGTACATGGCGTAGATCGTTTGATCATTGCCGAGCGATTATCTGCACAGCGTGATGAAAACTTACCTAAGTTGAATGTTTGTATTCAAGTGAATATTGATGCACAAGATTCTAAAGACGGTTGTCAGCCTGATGAAGTTGCAGACTTAGTTGCAAATATCAGTCAACTTCCAAATATTCGCTTACGTGGTTTGATGGTTATTCCTGCACCTGAAAATGTTCATGCATTTAAAGATACTCAAGCATTATTTGAAAAAGTACGAGATCAACATACTCAAGTTGAAGATTGGGATACGCTCAGCATGGGCATGTCAGCGGATATGCAAGATGCAATTGCAGCAGGAGCGAGTATTGTTCGAGTTGGGACAGCATTATTTGGTAAACGAGATTATCCAATCATTTGATCATAGCTGTCGTTAATTTATTTATGATGTTTTTAAAACTGAACTTAACAGATCATTTTGAAAGCAATTATTAGACTTTTCCACCGATTTTCAGTACAAACAATGGTTAAGAATACATTGATTGTGAAGAAAACAAGAGTGAAAAGGATATGTCAGCGTATTACCAATTATTGAAGCGACAGACCGATGCAGATGGAACCGTCATTAGTCATTATCAATCGACAGTGTATGTACAAGGAGCATGGAATCCAAATGAACAGCATATGGCACCAGTAACGGGGTTGTTATGTGCTGAGCAAGAGCAATTTATGCCTCGGGATAATATGCGGATTGGACGTATTAGTCTCGATATTTTTGGCTTGATTGAGCAAGGTGAATTTTCTATTCATACGCAAGTGATTCGAGCAGGAAAAACCATCGAATTGATTGAGTCAAAAATGCAGAGTAAAGGTAAAACCTTAGTGGTTTGTCGCAGTTGGCGTATGCATCAGCAAGATACGACTGCTATTCAAGGACTTGAGGATCAATTACACATTCCAATTGAAAATAGACTCGAAGGTTTCCCTGAGAATTTACCAAAGTTTGATGAAATGTATCAGTGGGAGGGTGGATATATTCGTACCGTTGAAGCACGTACAGCGGGGCATAGACAAGGCAAAGGGATGGTGTGGTTTCGTAGTCCATTAGAACTTATTCAGGATGAGAAAACGACTGATTTTGCACGTATTTTGAGTTTGGTTGATTTGGCAAATGGAACAGTACCAAGACAAACTCGTCCTTTAGATTGGGGTTTTCCAAATTTAGACTTACAGATTCATTTATACCGTGTACCACAAGGTGAATGGCTAGGCTTAGAGGTTGTTCAGCAATATGGTGCAGATGGTATTGGTTTATCGAGTGCGGTATTACATGACACACAGGGGCCTTTTGGACGCAGTGAACAAATTTTAACGCTCAGACCAATGCGTTAATTTTCATGCTATTTTGATCGTTTTATAGATAAATTATCAAAACGTTGATGGTGAATCAGCGTTTTTTAATCAGTGTTATATTATTACAAAAAATAAAAAATATCTCATAGCAAGATACATAAGTCAGCGTTAGTCTCAGAATTGATAATAGTCTAAGTTCCTCTAAAATCCTCAGAATGTGAATGCTAAAATATTCTGAAGAACTTCTATACCTAAAATAATGATTCCAAAGGAATAGCTTATGAAAAAATTATATTTATTGTTCTTTTTATTGTTTGGATTTGTGCTTTCGGCATGTTCACAAAAGGCAGAAGAACGTTCATCACAAATGACAACAGAAGTGACCAATGCAGAAGCTGCTAATCAGGTTGCCAATAATAGTGTTGCTAAAGATGAAAAACTTGGTACAGGTTGGGGAGATGAAATTGATTCTCATGTGACCGAAATTGATTTAAAACGTAAGTCAAATACGCCACTTTCAGAAACGTTGGTACAGTACGCTGACAAAGCCTATAAAGGTCGTGAAGTAAAATCGATTTCTATTGCTGCGGGTAAAATTAGTTTCTCTATAGTTGATGATCATGGTGATAAATTGGCGTTATATCGTGTTGGACAGCGTTATTATTTACGTGGTCAGCAAGGTCAAAGCTATCAATTGCATTATGAGAATAATACAGGCAAAACCTTTGAAATTGTCAGTAGCGTTGATGGGGTTGATGTCATTGATGGAAGTGAGGCATCACGTAGTCATTCGGGTTATGTTTTGCATCCGCATGATGAATTGACTATTGAAGGTTTCCGTAAAAGTGAAAATGCTGTTGCTTCTTTTACCTTTAGTAAACCGAAAGACTCCTATGCTGCGAATTCAGATAATGGTTCAATTCGAAATACAGGGATTATTGGTACAGTAGTCTATGAGTTGAAAGTACCTGAAGTTGAAGCGCAATCAAGCAATAAATATGCACCACCACCGAATGCTTTTCCAAAAGATCGGGACTAATTTTAGAAGCGCTATTTTGTGTTGATTTAATAATTTCAAAACAGAATATTAACTGCTTCATGTTTTGTTATAGTGGTTTATTGTTCGGCTCACTTAAATGAATTGGAAACTAAATTTTCAATTCATTTTTTTCGATGAATTTTATAAATATTTTAATAAAATCTAAAAATGAAAAGATTAATGACACTATGCATGTTTTATTTAAAGTTTAAATTCAGTCAATATTTTTTCAAATGCTTTTACCAAGATAAGTCCTGATCAGTTTAAATTTGAAATTGCTCCACATGCGACATTTGAAAAATTTATAAAAAATTAGAATTTTATCAATGATGAATTACAAGAAGCAGTTGATGCTTGGGGGAAAACTAGATGAAAGTGTAGAAATTTGATTTCCAGTTTATGTGTATTATGAAAATCTGATCGCTATACTTGAAAGTAATACGCAGTATGGAAAACAGGTTGATGCCTAGTTAGAAGGTGGAATGGTCGCTGCCACTTTAAACAGTGTTCAAAGTGAATTGAATTTAGCAAGTGAGTTATGTCAAAAGGCCAAAATCAATATGCCTAAAAGCGGATCATTAGATAATTCTACTCCTATTTAATTGAGATAAAATAGGGCTCTACTGTAGAAAGCCCTATTTAGCTAAACATAAACTAACTGTTAGTTGACGACTTCAATGGTGCTTGCGCCAGCACCTAAAGGGCGTACCTGAATTTGTACAGGAATGCGTTCATGCATTTCTTGAATATGTGAAATCAATACGACTTTGCGTCCTTGATTCTGTAATTGATCGAGTGCATTCATGACCATATGCAGACTCGATGCATCAAGTGTTCCAAAACCTTCATCAATAAATAGGCTTTCAATTTTCGTGCTACCCGATGCCATATTGGCAATTGCAAGTGACAAAGCGAGGGCAGTCAAGAACGACTCTCCACCAGAAAGTGATGCTACAGAACGTGTTTCACCATCCATATCATGGTCAATAATGGCAAGGCTGAGTGAGTCATCTAGGCGTTTTAAAGTATAACGCTGTGACAACATCGTAAGTTGCTGATTGGCATGTTCGAGCAAAATATCAAGGTTGTATTGTTGTGCATAATCACGGAATTTTTTACCGTTGGCATCACCCATTAAGCCTGAAATTTTACTCCATCGATGCTCCTCAACTTGAACCTCAGCAATTTGATCCGCAAATTGTTTTTGCTTGGCAATATTCTGCTGATGTAGCTCAAGTTTTAGTTTGAAGCTATCTCGAACTTCCAACTGTGATTTAAGGCTTTCAGTATTTTGTACAATCAATTGCTGTAACTGCGTCAGATCAATATCAGGTTGATGTTGCAGATGTTGAGCCAACAGTTCTTGCATGGTTTTAAATGCGCTAAGGGCTTCAGTTAATAAATGCTCAGCCGTTTGTAATTGCTGACGAATATGTTGTTCTTGTGCAGGGCTGACTTGTGCCAATTCACTTAAATCCTGCATTTGGAAATTACTATGCTGATTGAGCCATTGCTCAATATTTATATTGATGTTCACAGAATGCTCTTGGTTTTGTGTGACTTGTACTTTGAGTTGATCAAGCTGATTTTTATCATGTTCAAATTGATGACGTAGTGATTCAAAACTTTGTTTTAACACTTGATAGTTTTGTTGCACTTGACGTTTTTGAGTATCATATTCCGCCAACCACTCTTGTGGCTTATCCGCTTGAACGCCCGATATTTTGTAAATTAAGGTCGATGCTTTTTCAGTATTATCAATTCCTTCCTGTTTTTTTATTTCAGCATTGTGTCGTTCTTGAACAATGAATTTTTGTATATTCTCAAGCTGTAATTGATTGGTCTTTGCTTGTTGAATATTGAGTTCAAGCTGTTGCTCTACCGATTGTAATTGTTCACGCTGTAAAACACGTGTATTTAAACGTGCCAAAATGAGTTGCGCTGTTTGGCTACTATGCTGTTGCCATTGTTGCTGCTCATCTAAACTTAGACAATCTACAATGAATTGAACCTGCATCTGTAAGTTCTGAGCGGACTGTAGTAGATGTTCGGTCTTTTGAATTTGTTGCGTAAGTTGCTGTTGCTGTTTAATACTTTGATTGAGTTGCAACGTTTGTACATCACACTGTTGTAAATCCTTCTCAAATTGTTTAGTAAAAATATGAAATTGTGTATTTATTTCTGCCTGAGATTGAGTGAGATTGAGCTGAATGTTAATAGACTCTGTTTGCTGAATTAAAGCAGATTGCACAGCCATCTTTTTGTCAGTAAGTGTCTGAATCGTATTCGTAAATTGCTCAACTTGCGTATTTAGTTGAGTTTGTTTTTCCTGAATGTTTTGCCATATATTTAAGTGGCGCTGTTCGTTTTCAGTAGCTTGATGTTCTTGTTGTTGATGTAATTCAAACAAAGCTTTTGATACCGCAGAATCATCCATTTTAAAAGGATGAGACGTGCTGCCACAAACAAAGCAAGGTTCACCATCGTGTAATTGTGTACGTAAATTTTCTACATTTTCAGCATGTAATAGACGTTGTTGTTGCAAAATAGCATGTAATTTTAAGCGTTCATTTTTTGCAGATTGAAAGAGCTGTTCTGCTTCGATCGCTTTATTTTTCACACTTTGCCATTCTACAGTTGTGGTCGCTAGTTTGTCATGCCACTGCACAGTTTCATTATTTAGATCAAAAAAATGGGTGAGTTTTTGCTGAATTGAATCTAATTTCGTATGCTGCTGAAAAAATTGATCACGTTGCAGACGAATGCTCGTCATCTTCTGCTCAATTTGATCGACTGTACCGACTTGCGCTATTGACTGTGCTAACTGTATTTTTTGTTCAGCAAGTTGCTGCTCTGCCTGAACGAATTGTCCAAGTTCATCTTCAATTTTTTGATACTGCGGAATAAATTGTTTTAACTGATGTAGATGTGTTGTTAAGCTTTGGTCAAGATTTGAAAATTGTTTTGTACTTTCGAGTTGTTGCAGAATTTGAGTCAGTTGCCCCGTAAGCTTTTCGTGATTTTGCTGAAGTGATTCAGATTCAGTCGTGAGGGGTTTTTCATCATTAGTTAAAGCTAAAATTTTATTTTGAATGCTTTTGTATGTTTTACCAATAAATTCACGCTCTTGCATATAAGTACGAATGTGATCTAAGGCTTCGCGGTGTTCATGTTCAAATTGATGTGCATGAGTTTGTGCATCTTCAGCTTGTGTGAAGTCAGTTTTTTCGGCATCAAAACGAGTTTGTAAGGTATCAAAATTCAATTGTTGCTTTTGGATTTTAGGTACAAGTTGTTGTGCTATTTTGACTAATTCTTGTTGTTGATCGACCTGAGACCGAATTTCAGAAAAAACCTCTAAACGAGCCAATTGTGTACGTTCTGAGGCTAAATCTTGCTGTATTTTTTGATTTTTATCGACAGCCTGTTGTTTTGTAGCAATGTCGATATGCAATTTTTGCTGACGTTCAAACCATTGTCGTTGTTGCTCAAGTTGTATTTTTTCAGTTTCAAATTTTTTATAGTCAGTATCAACTTGGTTAAATTGAAGATTTAATTCAGTGACTTGTTCATCGCTTAGTATGTCAACATTGCCGAGGAAGCTTTCCAATTCTTTACGTTTTGAAGCTACAGCTTTTGTTCGTTCAAATGCTAATTGTCCAATTTTGGCAAAAATTGCAGAATCTGTTAGATATTCAAGTAACTCGCCACGTTCATTGTCACGTGCTTTTAAAAATGCAGTCACTTCCGATTGTGCTAAGAGTACCGCTCGTGTGAATTGTTCAAAACTGAGTTGTGTGATTTTTTGAATGCTGATGTCAACAGCTTTAGTTTTGTCTGCAACGGTAACACCATCGGTAATACATTTTAAATAGCGTTGCACACTCTGTAGTTTTCCGTCAGCTTTTTCACGTGAACGTTTTAGCTCCCAACGTGCCAAATAGATTTTTTGATCTTGTGCGACAAAGGTTAGTTCGGCAAAACCATGTGCTGTTCCTCGTCTAAGTACGGTTAAAGGTGAGTTAGTTGGTAGTTCTGAGCCATCTATATCTTGAAGCTTACCATCACTGTCTTTCAAGCGTGGAATTCTATTAAAGAGTGCAAGACACATTGCATCTAAAATAGTCGATTTTCCTGCTCCAGTTTTTCCAACAATAGCAATTAAACCTGCTGAAGCTAAAGGTTCAGCCTCAAAATCAATAAAATGTTCACCTGCAAGTGATGCTAGGTTTTTAATACGAATTGATAAAATTTTCATGTTAAATCCTTATGCTTCACGCTCATCTTCAAGTGATTTTTCTGCTTCTTGTATCAAACTTAAAAAGTCTTGGAGTACAGCATCATCATTTGAATAGCCTTGTTTTTGCCAAATTTGCTGAAACAACTTTTTAGGTGTTGGCGGCTCTAAATGAACTGAAGTTGCAGCGTCATTTTGATGGTCGGTGACAAGGCGCTTACGGAAAATTCGTACAATTCGATAACGATTTTTGGGAATAATTTCTTCAATGTGTTGGCGTAAATTCGGTGGCGGTGGTACAAGGGTAAAGTATTCAATATCCACAAATTCACGCTGATCAATCTCGGTAATTTCACCTTCAGCTAATGTTTGAATCTGTGCAAGAACATCGGTTAATTCTCCTGCAATTTTATGCAGTTTGATTGGTCGGGGTATGTAAATTGGCTCAAAGGTAAAACGAGATTCATCTGTTTGAATTGGATCAATGGTGACTTCAATAATCTGATGTTTATAGTTAATTTCGCTAAAAGAGAGTGGTAGGGGCGAACCGCTATAGCGAATATGCGCTTGTCCAACTTTTTGTGGTTTATGTAAATGACCGAGTGCGACATAATCAATCACATCATCAAATAATGCTGTCGATAAGGCTTCTTCGTTGCCAATAATAATTGGGCGTTCAGATTCAGAAGTTTCACTGCCTTGCATGTGCGCATGTGACATCAGAATCAGCGCTTGATCATCCGTTTTACGTTGCTTGGCTTCAGAAATGAGCTGTTGATGTACATAAGCAATGGCATTTTGACTGTTTGTTGTTTGCTCATTTAAGCCTGTTATTTCAGACGAGCGTAGAAAGGGAAGAGCCAAGCACCAAGCCACAGTCTTTTGCTGTTCATTGGTAATGGGAATAAGGAGATGATCCAAATTGATTTGACCATCGTCATTTTTATGAATTACACCCACAGATTTAGCATTGTATTTTTCAAGTAAAGGTTCGACTTGTTCAATGCGATAGCCTGAATCATGGTTACCAGCAATCATGAGTGTTTGCATGTGTGGTGCGATGTCGTGTGCATCGGCTAAAAATTGGTAGAGTTGTTTTTGTGCCGCCGAAGCAGGATTAATAACATCAAAAATATCACCAGCAATGAGTAAGGCATGTGGTTGTTTTTCTTTGATTTGTATAAGTAACCAAGCTAAAAACTGTTCATGTTCAAATTGGCGTGAGTGACTATGAAAGTATTGTCCTAAATGCCAATCAGAAGTATGAAAAAAACGTACAGTCATAAGAACTCAAGTATTTGAAATGCTCAAGGTAATTTAACACGTTTTATTTATTTGACACGGCTTTGCTTAAAGTACAATGACAATTTATATCGGTTTATATGGGTAATATGATTGATTTTAAACTTATAAAAGTACTTGAAAATCATCAGCAATTTTTTTAATTTCGGTTGTACCATGAAACCAAATAAACACAGGTTCTGCATGTTCACTCGAAAGCGTATTTTTAGGCAGAAAAATAAGGTAATCACCATTTCCATTTTGAGCAAATGCAATGGCTTGCTCAGGAAAGCCTGCCCATTTTCTTATTTGGCGAGTTTCAAAGATAATATTGCTATACGTCCGCATTTTTCTCTTAATATCAGCTTGATCAAAAAAAGGAAAGATATGCCAAATATCTTCTCGAATTTCAATTTCTCCACCATTATTTTGCATCATTCTATTTCTAAAGGATGAAGGGAATCTGTAGTTTAATTCTTGTTCGGCGATAACGATGTATTGTTCTTCAATTGGGAATGGCATGATGAGATACCTATTTTTAAGTTATAAATTTTTTATGGGGTTAATTTGACAAAACGTGTTGCTAATGGCTCAAAGTAACTTTTTGAATATTTATTAGAAATTATAAAATTTTCTTTAGGTGTTTGTCCACTCAAGGCTAATATTTATACTATAGCTGTATCAAATTTTAAAGCCTAAATAGTTATTAAGTTTTTGTTTTTTAATTATTTAAATTATTTTTTTGATAAGTGATTAAAATTCATTATCAATATTTATCCTTATGGTCTAGACATGTTAATTAGAATTTTTTTTAAAATTACTTCACAAAATAGCCATTTATAAATTGTGAAAATTCTTCATTTAAACGTTATTTTTTTATTATTTCACTTGTACATTTTGTAATGCTTGATACAGCTTATCTAAAAATTTTTGTTGCTCTGAATTTTCTTTGAAATAGCGTTGATAGTTCACGCTACAACTTTCGACATCAAGAATGTTCTTTTTATTGAAAGACCAATCATTGCTATTTTGTACAGTAATGCCTAAGTTATCATTACAGCTATCCCATAATTTTGAAAATTGTGATTGATTATGAGCATTGAGCTTTGATAAATCCGCATAAACGCTATATCCCGTCATTTCAGAGTTAAAAAATTTATTAATAGAATAAATAGGTACACCACCCCAAATGAATGTTGAACCTTCAGGAAAATCAATCGTTGTCAGTTTTTCTTCAGAAAGCGGTTTTTGTTGTTGTCCTTTTTTGAAATAGGTAATTTCGTAGGTCAGTTTTGTTCCTATGGGTACAGCGATATTTTTGATATTTAAAGGTTGTGTAGTAATGAAATAAGGATAATTGGGTTGAGCATTATGACCTTCAGCATTGGCATTATGGGAAATAGATAAAACTGAACCGAGCAAAAGCGTAGAAAAAAGACAATGTGTTTTTTTGCTGATCTTTTTGTGAGGAATGTGGTTATGAGAAATAAAGTATTTTTTCAAATGGATAGATTGAGTCATTATATTTTTCATTTTTATTTTACCTCACTATTTTGATGAAGTATGTCATTTTGCTACCAATAAGGTGATGAGGAATTGTATTTGATATGTTTAAAATGGGTGTTAAATTTCAAAAAAAAGGCAAAATAAAGCCGACGATTCGAGTGATGAGTAAATCGTCGGCCAAAATACTTTGTGATCTAGGATTTGGACTGCTGTTCCAAATCGTATCCACATCGTATGGATTTTATAGCTCAGGGAGTCAAGGTTGTCAGGCTTATTTGCGGATGCCGGTGCAAATAAAAATGACTTTTATGAACCTTATGCATATATAACGACAACAAGTTTCAATTGGTTGACATAAAATTTAAAAAATATCGAAATATTTTCTATACTGTCTGTATATTTTGTTTTTTGGATAAGTTTTATGACCTCTTTAAGACGGTATTTTTTGTGGTTTTTTATTTTATGTTTGATTATGACTCTCATTGTTGGTGTACTCGCAGCCCTTTTGCCAACAGAGTTTGGAGGGATTTTAACAGCAATTCCTTATTTGTTTTCCATGATTTTTGTGCTGTATCTATTTTTAAAAAAAGAACGCCGTGCGCCGAGTGAAAATGAACGAAAAAAATTAACCTTGGGCTTCACACTCATTTTTTGGGCTTATAATATTTTAGGTGTGATTGCCGGTTTGGCATTATTTTCACGTAAAGACCCAGAGGTTTGGCAAAATTTTATGTTGTATTTGCAACAAGCCAACTTTATTAGCCTGATATTGATTTTACTATTGGTCTTAGCTATTCCTTTGTATTTGATTACATGGTGGTTTTATGGCAAACAAGCACAGCGTATGGCTACTAAAATGTATCCGAATTAAATTTAAGTTGATTTTATTTTAAGCACTTATTCATGTTATAACTCAGTCATCAGTATTTTATGGCTATTGATATAATTGACAATATTGAAGTTGATTGAAGATGCAATAGCCACCCAATAATCATAGATGAAAAGAATGAAAGGTGGCTTATGATTCAAGAAAAAGTATTGGTCACAGGGGCTTCAGGTTTTATTGGACAACGCCTTGTTAAGTTTTTACTTGATCGTGATTTTCAGGTCATTGCTTTGACCCGTCAGGCAAATCGTGTTGCAAAACATCCAAATATGAAATGGATTCAGCATTTCGATGAGATTCAAACGCATCAAATTGATTATGTAGTCAATTTGGCAGGTGAAAGTATTGGTGATGGACGTTGGACAGATGCACGTAAAAAACAGCTGATTCAAAGTCGAGTTGAAACGACACAGCAATTGTATCGCTATTTGCAAAAAAATAAGATGAAACCGAAACGGATTATTTCAGGTTCTGCAATTGGTTTTTATGGCATTGACCCATCTGAACTTTGGGCTAAAAGTTGTAATGAGCATAGTGAACCACAAGCTATTTTTATGTCAGAGCTCTGCCAACAGTGGGAACAAGAAGCACTGAAAGATGCTGAGCAAGATACACGTATTATTCGATTAGGTATCGTGTTTGGGCAGGGTGGGGGTATTTTACCGAAAATGTTATTACCCATTAAATTAAATTTGATAGGAAAAATTGGATCAGGTAAACAGCCGATCACATGGGTGCATATGGATGATGTCATTCAAGCCATTTACTTTTTATTTAAAACCACATCAACAGATAAAATTTATAACGTTGTTGCGCCTGACCATATTTCTCAAGCTGAATTTGCAAATATCACAGCATTAACTTTAAAACGTAAACCATTTTTAAGCCTACCTGCATGGGTGATGCGTTTGATGATGGGCGAGCAGTCACAATTGGTGCTCAATGGGCAATATGTAAAGCCAAACGCATTGATGGAAGCAGGATTTAAGTTCAAATATTCTGATTATAAATTGGCATTGAAAAATATCATGGGTGAATAATTTCGCTATTTCTAACATGATTATTTGGGTAGTTTTTTAAATCGCTTAATGTTTGTGTATCAAATCCTTTTAAATCAGTTGTAATGGTGAATAGGCTGTAGGATCAACATTTGTCGGTTGCTTTAACATCAGTTGTCTAAGCAATTGTGCCGATGATGGTCCCATACATAAACCATTTCGATAATGTCCGAAATTTGCCCAAAGATTTCCAATATTTGGCATTTGTCCAATATAGGGAATACCTGTGGGGGAGCTTGGGCGTAAACCTGCCCATTGTTTTACAATCGGAAAATTGGCAAGTTCAGGGACTATTTGCGTACAGGCTTTAAAAATATTTTGTTGAGTCTGCACCGATGGTCGATGCTCAAAACCAAGATGATTCATACTCGAACCACAGACCACATGACCATCTAAACGAGGAATCAGATACATGACCTGATTCATACACATGGTCGGTAGCCAATTTTCAGGCGTTTTAAAGAGCAACATTTGCCCTTGTACTGGTTCAACGGGAATCTGAACGTGTAGTTGCTTCGACCAATGATTTGACCATGCACCAGTTGCAATCACAAATTGATCGGCAACAAATTTTTTCCCATTTTGTGCTTGAATAGATTGAATTTTCCCGTATTGAATGTGGAATTCATCAATCCATGTGTTTTCATAAATCTTGACTTGAGGGTGCTGTTTTAAATATGCCGTGAGTGATTTTAATAATCGTGGATTACGCACATTGGCAAGCTGTGGAAAATGAATTGCATGTTGAAATGCTGTTGAAATATGCGGATTGACATGTTCAAGTTGTTCACGTTTTAAATATTCACAGTGTTGCATCGGCTCATTGTATAAATTTTTATAATTCAATCCAATTTCAAAATTATCTTCATCAAAAATTAACATACCAGTTTCATTAATTTGAAAATCGATGCCTGTTTTGGGTGATATTTTTGCATTCCAGTGTTGATATAAAGCTTTACCATCTTTTGCTAAGTGATTGACTTCACGCGGATATCGCCATGGATACATCGGGGAGAGAATTCCACCACCTGCCCATGAAGCAGCATGTCCTGTCTGTTGTTGATCAAATAGACTTATTTCACAGCCTTGCTCTACAAGTTCGAGTGCGGTCAGTAATCCGCTGACCCCTGCACCGATAATGGCGATGTGCATGCTGTATTTCTGTTTAAAAATGTTTAGATATTAGAGCATATTGAAAATAGCATTGTGAATATTTTTCTTTATATACATAAAAATTATTTTCAATTTCACTTATGCATAAAAAAGATAAGCATGCCATTTTTAGTTGGATTACAAAATGTTTTAAACAAAATATGATTTCCTTAATTGATATTAAGGTCACCACCATGAATGAGTCAAGATATTTTAGGGCTTGCATATAGTTATAAATATTGATGTAAAACTGTAAGGTTCTTGCAAAAATTAAAACTGAGTATTGATCATTATTTAAATTTTAAGTTGGAGATTTCTTCTTGTGGGATTGAGGCGTTAGCTCTGCAAGAGTAAAGGGGGAATTAAAAAACCTATTGTTATATGGTAAATTTTAAGATCAAAAAAGCTTCATATTAATGAAGCTTTTTTGTTGATGTATTTTTTAAGATAAAACTTATTTCATCTCTTTTAATTTACGTGCTGCATCTTCCGCGAAATATGTCCAAATACCATCAGCTCCGGCACGGCGACAGCACATGAGTGATTCCATAATGACGCTATCTGACAACCAACCATTTTGAATGGCAGCTGCCAACATTGCATATTCACCACTGACCTGATAAACAAATGTTGGTACGCCAAAAGTATCTTTCACTTCACGCACAACATCTAAATATGGCATACCTGGTTTCACAATGACCATGTCTGCACCTTCTTGAATATCGAGTGCAATTTCATGCAATGCTTCTGCACGGTTTCCAATATCCATTTGATACGTGTATTTATTGCCACCTTTTAAGTTGCTTGATGAACCGACTGCATCGCGGAATGGCCCATAGAAACTTGATGCATATTTTGCTGAGTACGCCATAATGCTTGTATAAATATGACCATTACTTTCAAGCGCTTGGCGAATTGCACCAATACGACCATCCATCATGTCACTTGGAGCAATCACATCTGCACCTGCTTCGGCATGGCTGAGAGATTGTTTGATAAGGGCTTGAACGGTTTCATCATTCAAGACAAAGCCGGTTTCATCCAAAATGCCGTCTTGACCGTGCGTGGTATAAGGATCAAGCGCACCATCTGTGATGAGTACCATCTCAGGCAATTCTTTTTTCAGTAGGCGTAAAGTGTTTTGTACTAAACCATCTTCATGCCAAGCAGCTTCTGCTAATAAACTTTTGTCTTCTTGTGGCGTTACAGGAAAAAGTGCAAGCTTCGACACACCCAATTCAATTAAGGTTTCTGATTTCTTAAGCAACAGATCGGCTGAAAGACGTTGCACATTCGGCATGCTTGGAATGTCTTGGCTTTGATTTTGACCCGGAAGTACAAATACTGGATAAATAAGATGATCTGCTGTTAAATGCGTTTCGCTAACCATAGCTCTGAGTTGATCATTCTTGCGGATACGGCGCATACGAGTTGCAGGAAACGCTGGACGATTGAACGTATAAGTCATAACAATCTCATTATTCAGTATTAAACTAGTGGCTTATTGTAGACTCTTAATATTTTTTTTGGAAAAAAGTGTGTGCTTTTTTCTTGATGATGTCGATTTGAAAAAGCGGTGATGTAAAATGAATAATTCTCCTCAAGATTCGCTTAAAAGTGATTCAACTCTCCAAGAGTCACAAAAGAAGTGGACAGGTAACTTACATTTAGGTGCTAAAGCTGATATCAATGTCGTACTCAATCAGTTAACGCAAGCATTTAATGGTTCACCTTATTTTTCTCATAACGCCATGCAAATGCGTGTAGTTGATGGTGAAATTGAGGGTTTCATTGAAATGAAACCCTACTTGATTGGAAATGTTGCTTTTCAAATTTTACATGGCGGTGTTGCTGCAACTTTACTCGATAGTATTGGTGGCATTGTCGCGATGGGAGAATTATATAAACGCGCTGAAGCAGATCAACTGCCCGATACACTTAAAAAAGTTTCACGCCTTGCGACAGTCGATATGCGTGTAGATTATTTGGCACCGGGTCGTGGCGAGTATTTTATTGCTCGTGCTGAAACACTCCGTATGGGACGTAAAGGTTGTACCATGCGTATGACAATGACCAATAATGAAGGGAAGGCGATTGCCACTGCTATTGCGTCTTATGCGTATTGATTAAATTGACAAAGTGTACTAATTGGTACACTTTGTACTCATTGTGTCAAAACGAACCATTAAAATAAGCATTCTGGTGGCTTATTTTTTATTTAAAAGAAGAATAGAATCAATAGTATTGCTTTAAAAATTAAAATTAAACTATAGAGTTATTTTTTTATTCTCATATTGTGATTTTTCATAGTAAAATTAGACCCTAAAATTTTAAGAAATTGACTTGACCATCCTCAATACAAACCTTCAAATACCATAAACTGTGATTCAGACTATCTTCAGATTATAGGTTTAGAGTGTGCTGATGTTTTGACCGAGTTTAAGTCAGTTAGGAATATGCGATGACCGAAGCACAAAATACACCTGATCCACAAATTGAATCGTCAGAAACTGACCAAGCAATGAAAACCAAGCGTAAGAAGTTACTCAGTATCCTTGCGGTGATTCTCATCATTATTGCGCTTGTGTATTCAATTTATCATTTAGTATTTGGACAGACAGTCAGCACAGACAATGCTTATGTCGGTGCAGAAACGGCTGAAATTACTTCAATGGTGAGTGGGCAAGTTGCCGAAGTTAAGGTCAGCGATACACAGCAAGTGAAACAAGGTGATGTGTTGGCTATCGTTGATCCTCGAGATGCACAAATTGCACTTGCACAAGCACAGGCGGAACTTGCTAAAGCTAAACGTCAATATACGCAAAGTTCTGCAAATAGTAGTTCGTTATCATCTCAAATTATGATTAGTGGTGATGACATCAATAGTGCCAAAGCGCAGGTGGCACAATCACAAGTGGCACAGCAACAAGCACAACAAGAGTTTGATCGTCGAAATAAACTCAGTGCTTCGGGGGCAATTTCTAAAGAAGAGTTTACCAAATCACAAAGTGCTTTAGACAATGCTCAAGCTAACTTGAAAGTGGCACAAGCAGCTTTAGCACAAGCGGAATCGAAACGTAAAGCAGCCCAAAGTAATTTGGATGCCAATGAAGCACTTATTAAAGGTGCATCACAATCTTCAACACCTGACGTATTGGTTGCACAGGCAAAAGTTGAACAGGCTCAGTTAGATTTACAGCGTACAGAAATTCGTGCACCACTTGATGGTGTGGTGGCACGTCGTAGTATTCAGGTGGGACAACGTGTTGCACCTGGTTCAATTTTAATGCGTATTGTTCCAATCAATCAACTTTATGTTGATGCGAATTTCAAAGAAAGCCAATTGGAAAAAGTTCGAGTTGGGCAAACGGTTACATTGACATCAGATTTATATGGTGATGATGTTGAATATCACGGTAAGGTCATTGGTTTTTCAGGTGGAACAGGTTCAGCATTTGCCTTAATTCCTGCACAGAATGCGACAGGGAATTGGATTAAAGTGGTTCAACGTTTACCCGTACGTATTCAACTTGATTCAAAAGACTTGGAAAAATATCCTTTACGTGTTGGTCTTTCTATGGAAGCGACCGTTGATTTAACAAAGAATTAAGATCATGAATACTCCAGTATTTCATGATCTGAAGGGCGGAAGATTAATTTTCGCTGCCTTCGTTTTGGCATTGGCAAACTTTATGGTCGTACTCGATATGACCATTGCCAATGTGTCGGTACCGCATATTACTGGCAGCTTAGCAGTATCAAGTTCGCAAGGCACATGGGTCATTACCTCTTATGCAGTTGCCGAGGCGATTTGTGTTCCACTCACAGGGTGGCTGGCAGGGCGTTTTGGTGCAGTTCGAGTCTTTTGTATTTGCCTGATTGGTTTTACGCTATTTTCAATTTTATGTGGGCTTTCAAATAGTTTAGCCATGCTTGTGATTTGTCGTATCGGGCAGGGTTTATTTGGTGGACCAATTATGCCGCTCAGTCAAACATTGCTGATGCGAATTTTTCCACCCGAAAAACAGGCTCAAGCCATGGGCATGTGGGCAATGACCACCGTTGTTGGTCCAATTCTCGGTCCAATTTTGGGTGGGACCATCAGTGATAATATGTCTTGGCACTGGATTTTCTTTATCAATATTCCTGTCGGGATTTTCTGTGCTGTTGCAGCAATGCGCTTATTAAAATCGGCAGAAACACCAATTGCAAAATTGAAAATTGATAGTGTGGGTTTAGCATTGTTGATTTTATGGATTGGCGCATTGCAGCTCATGCTTGATCTTGGACATGAACATGATTGGTTTAGCAGTAGTCTCATTTGGATTTTGGCAGGCATTACCATTATTGGTTTTATTGTCTTTGTGATTTGGGAAATCACCGAAAAGCATCCTGTGGTGAATATCCAAATTTTCAAATATCGTGGCTTTACCGTTGCGACCTTATCACTTGCTTTTGCCTTTGGCGCATTCTTTGGCAGTATTGTATTGATCCCACAATGGTTGCAAATTAATCTAGGTTATACAGCTTCTTGGGCAGGTTATCTGACAGCAACAATGGGGTTTGGTAGCTTGTTGATGTCACCCATTGTGGCAAAACTAGTGACGAAATATGACCCAAGAGCATTGGCGAGTTTTGGTCTGATTTTAATGGGTGTAGTCACCTTGATGCGTTCATTTTGGATTACAGATGCCGACTTTATGACTCTGGCATTGCCACAAATTATTCAAGGTTTTGCTGTACCATTCTTCTTTATTCCTTTAACCAATATTGCACTTGGTGCGGTTCGTCCTGATGAACTTGCATCTGCAGCGGGTTTAATGAACTTTGTTCGTACTATGGCAGGCGCGATAGGGGCATCCATTGCTGTTACGATTTGGGATGATCATGCCAAACTTGCACGCAGTGAAATGGTATCGAGTATGCATGTTGAAGAGACACAGCAAAATTTAATGCAGAATGGCTTTAGTTCCGAGCGAGCATTAGGTGTTATATCTAATCTTGTCGATAAAGAAGCACTGACAATGTCAGTCAATCATGTTTTTTTGATTTTTGCGATGTTATTTATTTTTGCAGGGCTATTTATTTGGTTAAGTCCAAAGCCGAAAGGTTCAGTTGGTGCAGGGCATGCACATTAAGATTTATGATTCTTAGCATAATTTAGAATGTAAAAAGCCCGATTTAATGATCGGGCTTTTTTATGATTTTTATACTGCTCAAATGTCGAGGCTTTTACTTAAAGCGAAGACTTTGCGCGTTGTAAGGCACTATTCCATTGTTCTAAATGGAAAGTCCGCTGATCGGTACTCATATTGGGTTCAAAAGAACGATCAAGTTGCCAAGATTCTGCTATCTGTTGTAGATTATCAAATACACCTATTTTTAAGCCAGCCATTGCTGCTGCACCCCATGCGGTAGATTCAAGCAATTTGGGACGTAAAACAGGAACATTTAATATGTCTGCTTGAAACTGCATGAGCATATCATTTTGGCTTGCACCACCATCGACACGTAACTCTTTTAAGGGTTGGTTAATGTCAGATTGCATAGCGGTGAGGACATCGGAAACCTGAAAAGCAATTGATTCTAAGGCAGCACGGGCAATGTGGGCTTTATTTGTTCCTCGTGACATACCACAGAGTAAAGCGCGCGCATCGGTATCCCAATGGGGTGCGCCTAATCCTGTAAATGCTGGAACAAGTACGACACCATCAGTGCTATTGACTTGGCAGGCAAGTTTTTCCACTTCAGTACTATTTTTAATAATACCCAAACCATCTCTTAGCCATTGCACTATAGCACCTGCCATAAAAACACTGCCTTCTAAAGCATAACTGGTTTTATTTTGGCAGTTCCATGCGAGTGTGGTGAGTAGTTGATTTTGGCTATACTGTAGTTTTTTACCGGTGTTAAAGAGCATGAAACATCCTGTGCCATAGGTGTTTTTCGCCGTGCCAGCTTCAAAGCAAGATTGACCAAATAGTGCAGATTGTTGATCGCCCATGACACCCGCAATTGGAATTTCTGCACCCAATAAACCAGGAGCAGTATTGGCGACATATTCATCTGAACGAATAATTGTAGGTAAAACTGAACGTGGAATATCAAACAGTTCGAGTAGTTCAGTGTCCCACTGTTGAGTTTCAAGATTCATCAACATGGTACGAGAGGCATTACTTACTTCAATAACATGCTGACTCCCTTGAGTTAAATTCCAAATTAGCCAACTGTCAATAGTACCAAAAGCGACATGACCTTGTTGTGCGAGTTCTCTTAAGCCATCAATATTTTGTAATAACCATACTAGTTTTCCTGCACTAAAATAGGGGTCAATGCGTAGCCCAGTTTTTTTATGAATTTTATTCATTTTGTTGTTTTGTAATAGGCTGTTGCACCATTCTGCCGCACGGCGGTCTTGCCAAATAATGGCAGGAGCGAGAGGGGAACCTGTACGTTTGTCCCAAACGACTGTAGTTTCTCGTTGATTGGTTAGTCCGAGTGCTTTGAAATCTTTAGCGAGAATACGGGCTGAAGCCATGGCTTGTTGCACAACCGCAATTTGTGTCGTCCAAATTTCTTGTGCATCTTGTTCGACCCAACCCGAATGTGGCGTTTTAATGTGTGTTTCTCTTTGAGCGGTCGCATGTACTTTTCCATTTTCATTAAAAATGATTGCGCGGCTCGAAGTCGTTCCTTGATCAAGTGCTAGTAAATAGCTCATCGTTTTTCTGTTATTAGCTTAAAAAAGAAAATATTAGCGTATTTATACTCATTAGCGTATCAAGAAGTGTAATTGTTTGAAAATATGATCGTATTTTTAATTAAATATGTTATGATAACTGCGTACTTTGGGGGTGTTTCTGGCTTCGACGCTGGTGATGAAACTCATAGATGCATGCCGAGAGCGCATTTTCTCTCGTAAATCAAATTTGCATTTTTTAGTCGCAAACGACGAATCATACGCTCTAGCTGCCTAAGGGCAGCTTGTCCGCCTCTCCGAATACTTGTGGTTAGAGAGTCCGACTGAAGCGCACGCACACAAGTCCGTATTAAAGCCACGCCTCGGGGCTTTGTACTAAATTTAGAGGATCGCCTGAGTATCCTGTTCGTCGGGTCACAAAGGGTTAAAATAATAGACGATATCTAAGCATGTAGTATTCTCGAGCGTAGTGCTGGCGGACGCGGGTTCAACTCCCGCCACCTCCACCAAAATTCAATTCAGAGCTGTTCGACTGAATGTAAAAAAGCCTTTAAACTCAATGTTTAAAGGCTTTTTTATTGCCTTGTTTGTCCGATGCTGTCCTAAGCGATTTGACCCTATTTTTGCTTTGTGTGGGTAAAAATTGGCAAAATTTACCCAGAAATTAACACAACAAATTCTGGTTAAAGATATGTCACTCACAGATGCAGAATGTAGAAAAGCCCAACCGAAAGACAAGCAATATCGTCTATCGGATTCACATGGTTTATCGCTGATTATTACGACTAAAGGGCAGAAATATTGGAATGTCCGCTATACCGTTCATGGGCAGCGTCAATCTGAGTCACTAGGACCATACCCAGAACTTAGTTTGAAAAAAGCGAGAGAAATGGCTTATGAGCTTAAATATAGACATTCCAAGTCAGTACTTCATGAGGACATAAAGCCTTTCTTTAAAGAAGTAGCTGAAGATTGGTTCGAGAATCAGAAGGAGACGTGGTCTCCAAAACATATTAGCAATGTCAGAGCATCTCTGGATGAGTTGTATCTTTCATTAGAAAATAAGCGTATTAATCAGATTCAAGCACCTGAAATTTTGCAGATCATAAAAAAGATTGAGGCAAGAGGCTCACTTGAAGTAGCTAAACGCACCTTGTCTCGTTGTGGAATGGTTTTGAAATATGCCATTGCTCATGGCTATCGTTACGATAATCCTGCAGGTGATTTGGTTTATGCCCTTAAGAATAAAAGGGTTAAAAACTTAGCCTCTTTAGCTGCCGCTGAAATGCCTGGGTTCCTCAGACGTATTAAGGCTTATCCTGCTGATGCTCAAACACACCATGCCATTGTCCTGATTATGCTTACAGGCGTTCGAGTAAGTGAGTTACTGCAAGCACGCTGGGATGAGTTTGATTTGGAAGGCCGTAAGTGGGATATACCTGAAGAACGCATGAAGAATCGTCTTCCGCACCGTGTACCATTGACGGACATGATGATTGAAGAACTGCAAGCTTTAAGACTTACCCATAATCAAGAATTGCTTTTCCCACATCGTCTAAGTAATAAAGAACCGATGCGTAGTGAATCCATTTTGGCAGTCATTAAGCGGTCAGGCTATGCAGGTCGAATGACAACACATGGTTTTAGATCGTTATTCAGTACGGTCCTTAATGAGTCAAACCTATTTAATCCCGATGCGATTGAACGCCAGCTTGCTCATGTTCCTCAAAACAGAATTCGCTCAGCCTATAACCGAGCACAGTACTGGGATGAGCGTGTAAAAATCATGGAGTGGTATGGGGAGCAGGTTATGAAATGGTTGAACGTCTAATTTATTGAAACGCTATGTTATTGAACATAGCGTATGTATCAAAATTATTATTAAGATAAATTTAATTATACTTTACTTATATTTGATGTCTCGAACTGCTGATCTAAGATCGATTCTTATTTCTTCAAACTTCTTAAGCTAATTTATTTTTCCATTGTTCGTAAAATTACTTTTTCAGAAAAAGAATAAGTCATGCATAAATTTCACACTCATTAAATAGGAATAATAGTCATTTTCATTTATATTCTGGCAAATTATATGTTTTTTTATTTTGAATTAATAGTTTATATAAATGTGATTAATAGTAGAAATATGGAATTGATTTGTTTGATATAATACTTACTTTTACTGATATTTTATTAAAAAATGAAAATAATAGAAATCAAAAAAAATGATATTTTTAGAATTTTAAGCCAGCGTGTTCAGCGTTCCATTAGAACGCGAAAAGCTGAGAATTCTGAAAGTGATTTATTCTTTAATGAATCACTACATGTTTTGAAAAACATAGAATTTTTTGTTGATAAAGTCTTGAATCGCGTAATAACAAACCTTAATACCTATGAAGAGGCAGTCAAAAATAATGATCAAAATCGGCTTGATCAAGTACACGCAACTTTCAGTGCATTACGTTTTGATCGCAATATGATGAAATTACCAAATATACGATTGAGTGATAATTTCAATATTTTTAAAGAAATCTACATAAATCCAGAAATCACAAAAAAATTACAGCAACGACTTCGGATGGCAGGAGTGATTGATCTGGAAGAGTTGCACTTATTTAACCAGTCATTTTTTCAAATTGATGACATTAATATTGCAAGCGACAAAAATTGGAATACAGACAGTTTTCCTAAGGAAAAGTGCTTTGATGGTATATCTAAAATTCAAGAGCAAGACGAGCACGATTACATTGCTAAAGGGGAAAAAAGAAAAGAAAGACTGGATCATTTAGGTAAGTTGTATCAATCATTTGATTTTTTGCTTGAACAACTAGGCAGTGTGTATGTCCTTTGTGTTGATGTTCGATTTATCAATCCTCATCAAAACCGCGACGCCAATAGCTTCGATCATTTTTTTAATTTAATTTATCAACAACTTCCAATGGTATACAGTCTTTTACAAAGCTTACCCAACGTTGTCCGTGCAAACACTAAATTTGAGCATGATTTTCATTTAGGCGTGAATTTGCATTGTATTCTTATTTTTAAGCATTCTCCGAAATTTGATGAACAAGGTGTGGTTGAACAGTTGCAATATCTGTTTGATTTGAACTTTAGGAATCATTTTTATATACAGGTACGAAATTGGAATGAAGTTGTCCGTAAAAACTTTTCAAATAAGGCAGTTGGACATATAGGTAAGGCGAATCTCGGAAAGATCGAGCAATTCAAGTATTGGATTTTAAGTTATTTTTATTTGGTTGATGACTATATTAAGTTGGAATATATCAATGAACTGAATGAACAGCCTTATGAAATAAATTTTTATTTGGATACTTTGAATTCTGCTATACCCCAAGTTATGGATGTTGTTATAGTCAATCCTAAGCCAGTGCTCAAATTTCAACAATTAGTCACTCAAACTGATGAAAAGAAAATTTGGTCTACTCGCCAATTGTCAAAGAAAATGAAAATATACATGGCGTTGGCTGAATTATATTACAGTGAGCAATTCGCTGATAACCAATGTTTAAAACAATATTTACTGGATTTTGAAATGATGGCTGCAATGTTGCAGCAGAGTTTTGAGCAACCCTTTTTAATCCCTATACTGTCATCAAATCAGACATTAACTGACAAAGAGCTTCGGAAATGTTTGAGTCTGACTGGTAAGCGGCTATTGTCGCTGTTGAAGCGGAGTAGCTTACTGAACCAATTGTCACTGGACGATAAAAAACGAAATGTTGGTTTGAATGCACTATCAATGTTTGAAAATTTAAACTTTTCCACAAATACACTAATCCTTGAGGAATCAATAAATTTTCATAGTGCCAAATATGTCAATGAATTTGCATTCTTTTGGTATGAGCTCCAGCATAAGTCAATGGATAGTATTTTTTTAACATCTGAAAATAATGCTGATTTTAAAATATGTCTTGAGGGTAATTCGGACACATTAAGTTTATATCTTGATCACAAGCGGAAGGTCTGTGATAAGCGTTTAGTGAGTTCAAAACAATATGTTAAGAAGCTATTAACAGAAGATGTTTATCTGCTGCATGTCAAGTTAAGTTGTGAATTGAACAGCGGTGTATTGAGCCAAGACAATTTATCAAAAGCATTTACTAGTTTTTTAAGAACGGGAAAGCGTGCTAAACCTCTCAAATGGTTGTTAGGTTACTTGGGCCTATGGCAATTAGATGCTCATAATAATCCTTATGTGGATATGTATATGTTCCTTGAAAGGGGCTGTGTGAAGCAGGTAAGTCATATTGAAGAATTGCTCTCAGAATATTGGAATAATTTTATTACAGAAAAATGCGCGACTTTTTTGGATGTGCCGAGTACATGTATCCGACATACACCTGTTGAGTTGTTGCCCATATACCGTTCCAGATCTGAATACGCTGAAAGTTTTATATTGATTCAGGCCAAAGATAAAAATGCTCATCACTTCATTTTGGAAACTCTAATCAAATTTATTGTATATCGTGATCTGTTTCAGCTTGATAGCCAAAAAGATGTGCCAAAGGTACTGATCAAAGGTTCTAAGACAACAAATGACAAGAGTAGTAACCCCAAAAATTAACTTTAGCTTCACTTTGCTAGTTTAAGTCATGTGTTTTATGCTCAGTCGATCTAATCGATTTGCTGTTAAGTCGTAGATGGAGCTTAGCGGGTTATTAAAGTTATTATATATAATACTAATTATATACTTATCAATATCTTATTTAATTATTGATTGATTATTTACTCATATATATGGGTAAACAAGTAAAAGATTACAGACATGGTTGTGATATGAATCCTAACATGATGAGTATCACAACATGAATTTAACTACACCAATCAGGAATGAATCTAACCTTTGTATTGCGATTGAAGACTTTGTTTATAGCGTCTGTTTTGAACAGATGAGTGAACAACAGTTCAAACAGTCACTCAGTACATTATATGAAGCGTTTCAGTATTTCTATTCAGCACAGCTTCACTACACTGTATCCATCCAATATTTTATTCAGTGTAAGTACTGGATTGATCATTTTCTGAATGGTCAATCTGCATCACAGATCTTAAATTTTAATACTCAGCAAGTTCAAACCCTATGCTTTGTACTCTATCAATATCAAAATGATTATTGGAATGAGCATGCTCGTTTTATCCAACAAGAACAGCAGAATCGAAATTCACTGTATCAGTACCTGACTAAACTCATTACCCATTATTCTGAGCTGTTATTTGTGCGTGTTGATTTGGGTTATCTCGAGGCACAACAGGTTTATGTAGGTATTCAAGATGTTCAACAGCATATGGATATTTTAAGAAATCGTATCGCAAATCAAGATGGATGTTTCATGGGTTTACGGGGTTATGCATGGGCATTAGAGCAGGGGGTAGATAAAGGCTATCATTGCCATTTATTGCTGATCTATGATCCATCTAAACGTCAGAATGACTGGTATCTCGCTGATCAGGTTTGGCAAATGTGGAACAGTATTACGGGTAATATTGGTGTGCACTTTAATTGTAATACTACGGAGCATAAGCAGAAGTTTATGCGGAATGATCGCTTAGGTGTAGGGCTTATTCGATGTAGTAATCCTCAAGAAGTAAGTAATGCTTTGACTGCTGCTATGTATCTGGTCAATCCTGAAAAGTATGCACAGCATTTACGAGCGAAAATACCGTATATGCGCAGCTTTGGCACAGGTCAATTTGAAGTACATTGGCGTAGAGGTATTGCACAAACCTTACAGCAATGTGGATTCTAAATTAATTCACCATTAAAAAGTTACGGTACTCCTAAGTCTATGAAATAAATAGCTTAGGATGTGTTTTACCATGACGACTTACAACGAATCTCAAACATTTTGTGAAATTGAAAACTTTATTCAAGCAATCTTAGCCAATCAAATCAGTGTTGAGCAATTCAAACAGCAGATCATTCCCTTGATTAAGAAATCCAGACGATTCTTTGTGGACGGGAATAATTACATTGCAGCAATCATTGTGTTTAAGTTACTTGAGCAGATCATCTTTAAAGCCAATGCGTTTAAGTTCTATGATTCGATTCAAGACTTACCTGATCATGTGGTGGAAGGTTTTATCAAATACGTACAAGATCAAGCCGGGTTGATTGAAGCGGATTATCAAGCCGATCAGAAGCAGCATAAGGCAGATGTGAAGAAGGCTGAACGCTTCCTATCAGAATGTATACAACAACAAGATCAATTGACCATCTTTCCAGTTTGTTTAGGGATTCAACCTGAAGCGCTATCTATGATTCGCTTATATGATCTTGATCTTTACCTCAGTGCTTTCCTAAAGTTAATTCGATCCAGAGATACTGAGTTATTTCGTTCAACTCACTCAGTGATTTGGCAGATCAAACATGATCCAGAACAGGGCTACTATGTTCAGTTATTCTGTATCTACGCTGGACAAGCACAAGCTGTCACTCTAACGGATCATGCACGTAGAATCGGTGAGCAGTGGTTGGAGATCACTAATGACTATGGCGCTATTTCATTTAAAGAGCACGAGTTGAAAGGGATCTTGGTCAATTGTTTGGATGACAAGCAGATTCAACGTGCTTTGCAAGCTGTAAAAAACCGTTTAAACAGCCATGCCAATAATCATTATTTAAGAGTGACAAGGCTTCGTAGAAAGACCTTTGATTGTCAGCGTATCGGTCTGAGTTTGGCTTAAAAACGAAGGCCCGCACATATTGCTAACATGTATTGGTGGGCAGTCTATGGGAATGAAGGTTATTCCCATAGATACAGAAGCAAAAACAAGGCCGCTTCATTATTCATGACTAAAAATTATAGGTATAGGTCAATCCGCTATTGGTGGTGAGGGTTACCTCACGTACATTTTCAGCACTACAGCCGAGATATACCTGTGCTACTGAGCCATAGAGCATATTTTGATAATCATAAAACCCTTTGGTTCTACAATTGCCACGATTGATTGATACGTTGGTTAAGCTGGTTGGATCATCATTTAGTGACATGATATTGAGTTTATCCACATAGCCTGTCCCGGAATATTGCGAATGATCACGACGGACACGCACTTCAAACTGTTCTTGGATCGGTTGTTCCTGTGACAGTTCAGTCATTTGCTCAGCATCAGCGCCATTTTCTAAAAATGATTTATCAACGACAAAATCATCTTCGGACTGATTGCTCGTCTCAGGCATATCAGACGTGCTATTTGTGGTAGAGGCTGTATTTTGATCTGATGTTGCCTTGGGTTCTGCTGTGGCTTGAGGTTCTTTGGCTGGACTACATGCGGTTAAGCCCAGTATGAATACACTGGATAAAAGAATCGGGTGAATCAGTTTCATGGCTGAATTCCTAAAAAAATTGCTTATTTCATCTATGAATAAAGTCGTTGTTCGTTCTTAGAGGTTATTTACATTTGCCTTTTTGAACCGATTGCACCAAACGCGGTTCAGTTTTATCTGCATCTAGACGTAGGCAAATGGCTTTCTTAGTTTTAATTGAACTGGAAATCAGTTCTTCACCCTGAATTGGATTGCTACCACCTGCGTTATAAACTTGATAGCGTTTGCCAGTGGTGGTCTTAAAACTAAAGGCATCGCCCGATTCACTAAAGCCTTCGATCTTTTTGACGATGACGGTTACTTTATTAGATTGTGCAAACAGCGAGGTGCAGATCAAACTGAGGCCACAGGCCAAGATGAGTTTTTTCATTTTGTAATTCCTATAGCTTAGTTCTTAAAAATCGTGACAGGCCAAACCACGGCTTTACCGAGGTTGTAGGCATAGCTGTAATGTGCGGTACTACTGCAATTCTTGAAATACAATGAGCAAATCAGTGCGATCAGCACGTAGCCGATAATTAAATAGTTTTTCATGTGTTTCCCCAGATGCTTGAATTTATGACTGACATTGCTGAACAGCGTTTGCCATTACCACGTTAAAATCTTCAGGTGGTTGCATGCTTTCTCGAACTGTGACATCCGCCATTTTTTCCATAAATTCAGGTGAGTAATGCGCTTCGACTTTGTCGTAAATACAGCCACAGGTAGATCGGTCTAAACCACCTGCCTGACAGCCTGCTTTAAAGTCACGTTTGACTTTGCTGTCACAGGCCGTCAGTAGGGTGCTACTGAAGGCAATGGTGATTACCCGAAACCAAGTTTGATATTTCATTTCTGTTCCAAATCATTGTTATCTATTGTTCTAAAGTCATACGGATGGGTTTATTTATGCCAGCCTGCCAGATAAATCAGCAGCCATAGTCCGCCAAGCACAAAAACAAAGGGGCCTAGCATCGCCACCACGACGACAATTAAAATGAGCTGTGCGATCAATTTCATAATGTTGTTCCAGCACAAAGCAGCCCCTGAATTAAAAAAACTCAGTGGTTGATCAGTGCGGTGAAATGAATCAGTGCACAGGGCAAGACAATAAAGTTGGAATTGGAATGAAATACCGAAGTCGAGAAGTAGGTATAAATGAAGTGAGTGCAGGGGAAGCACACAAATTGAATAGCGTCATAATAGATGACTCCTAGATGTATAGAAGTTCTACCAGATCACTGTCAAATGATGGTGGCAGAACGAAGAAGGGTTGACAGACCAGTCATCTAGGAACTGGCACGCACGAGGCGTCCCTCCCTCGCCCTACCGCAACGAAGGGGGACGAACGAGTTCGCCACCAAAAAAATTACTCTTTTTGATGTGCTAGATGAAACGGTCTGTCAAAACCGACTGGCAATGTAGGCCAGCCCTTGCATCATAATCGTTGATAAAAATCAGGTCAATTGATCCCTGTATCAAGTCATTAAAATTGATCTAAAAAAGTATCGGTTAAAAACACATTCTAAAAAAACACAGATACATATCATCTGAATGAGAAGCATACGGCTCCTTCAAAATAGCCTTATGCAATAACCCCATTGACGTTTTGCCTGCTTTCCCCCAAAGCAGGCTTTTTTTATTTCACTCATTTTTATTACAGGAATTATTCAGATGAGTTTGCCATGTCCTTACTGTCAGTCCCGAGATACGGTACTGCTGGAATCCCCACAACATTTAGTCAGCAACAGCAATTCACCTTCAGTGCAAAACAATGTGATGTCACCTCTGGCACTGGCGACGTTGGGTATCAGTGTTTCTAAAAGTTTAAATATCCCCCCGATTGCAGGCGCCTTGGTGGGTGTATTGATCGGTGGTATTTGGATGTTGGTGACCGAGGATGAAGTCCCAAACAGCTCCCATCCAGTTTATAGCCGACATTATTACTGTAATGACTGTGACCGCGATTTTAGTCCAAGCATCCGTAACTAATTTTTAAATGAATTTATCCAATGACCTTTTACAGTAATTTAACTTTTTATAGGAATTAAAATCATGGCACATCAAATTGAACAAATGGCCTATGTCGGTGAAACCCCTTGGCATGGTTTAGGTAATCAACTTGGCCAAAACCAACCGATTGAAGTCTGGGCACAGCAGGCAGGCATGGACTGGCGCATCGAATCTTCAGATGTCAGCTATATGGCTAAAAATGATCGAGGGCAAAGTATCATCATGCCCTATGAAGAACAACGAGTACTCTATCGTTCTGATACTCATGCACCATTGTCTGTGGTCAGTCAGCGTTATCAGGAAGTGCAACCCAAACAAATTTTAGAGTTTTATCGTGATTTAACAGAGCAATCGGGCTTTGAATTAGAAACCGCAGGGGTGCTCAAAGGCGGAAAGAAGTTCTGGGCATTAGCCAAAACTGGACAAACTTCTGCTTTAAAAGGCAAAGATGTCAGCAATGGCTATATTCTCTTAGCTACTGCGTGTGACGGGACACTGGCAACCACGGCACAATTCACCTCAATCCGTGTGGTGTGTAACAACACCTTGGCGATTGCTTTAAAAGACCAAAACTCAAGTTCAGGAGTGGTCAAAGTGCCACACAGTACCAAGTTTGATGCACAAAAAATTAAACAGCAACTGGGTATTTCAGTCCGTGCATGGGATGAGCACATGTATGAAATGAAACAGCTCAGTCAACGTAAAGTGACACAGACTGAAGCGGCAGCGTATTTCGATGCGGTGTTTAACAATACCAGCCTAAGTCCAATCGAACAGGATGAAGGCATTATTCAGTTCTATCGTAATGTAGCCAATTCAGCCACGAAAGCTGAAAACAAGACTGAACCCAATGGACGTGCCATGTCGAAAGTCATGACTATGTTTAACGGTCAGGGTCGTGGAGCGGAACTGAGTTCAGCCAAAGACACCGCTTATGGTTTACTTTGCAGTATCACAGAGTTCGCCGATCATGAACGTCGTGCTATGAGTCAAGATCACCGTCTCGATTCTGCATGGTTTGGTGCAGGGGCGGGGCTTAAGCAACGTGGATTTGAACAAGCTTTACGCATGATGGCCTAATTTCAAGCGATTTATTGCTTAGCCTAAGCTGGCTCATTGCCTAACAGAAACGTTCAACCTTACAAATAATTTAACTCTTTTTATTCAAAGCTGTGTCTACGGACATGGCTTTTTTTATGCCCCAAAATTTAATAATGACAGGAAATTACTATGAACTCAGCCGTAATTCATCCAAACAACGCAACACTGAATATACATGCCAACCGTCCGAAACTATTTACCGCTAAACGTTTCGTAGAGACTAAAAATATGACTCAAGCCGAATGGTTGGAAGTTCGACGCAAGGGCATTGGCAGTAGTGATTGTGCTGCTGCTTGTGGACTTAATCCCTATATGTCGATGCTGGAACTATGGATGATCAAGACAGGACGCATTCAACAAAACATTGAAGATGAAAGCGAAGGCCATGCACCCTTGTACTGGGGCAAGCGGCTGGAACCACTCGTTGCTGAATACTACAGCATACATACTCAGCATAAAGTCCGACGCGTGAATGCAGTACTGCAACATCCTGATCCAGACAAGCATTTTATGTTAGCCAACTTGGATTACTCTGTTGTGGGTAGCGATGAAGTACAAATTTTGGAATGCAAAACTGCAGGGGAATATGGCACCAAGCTGTGGCGAGATGGTGTACCTTTATACGTATTGTGTCAGGTGCAGCATCAATTGGCAGTGACAGGCAAGCAAGCAGCGCATATTTGTGTGTTGTTGTGTGGACATGAAACCCGTATTTTTAAAGTCACACGTTCTGAATCGGTGATTCAGCACATTGTCAATGCGGAACGTTACTTCTGGGATTGTGTAGAAAAGGATACCCCGCCCGAAGCCGATGCCAGTGAATCGGCAGCCAAAGCACTCCAACTTTTATATCCAGAGCATGTACCACTTTCGACCACTGACCTGTCTGAAGATGAGCAAGCCAATCAACAGTTTGAGCAATTGATTCGAGTACGCAATCAAGTCGAAAAGCACCAAGAGCAATTTGACTTACTTAAACATCAGCTTCAGGCCAAGATGCAACAGGCTGAACGCGCCACCTTTAAAACAGGTTCAGTCACATGGAAAAAGGCTAAAGATTCGATCAGCTTGGATAGCAAGGCTTTACTCAAATCACACCCTGAATATTTAAATCAGTTTCCACAAGCCAAGCAAGGGACACGGCGCTTTCAGATTTATGCCAATGGTGCATAGCCAAATTTTATCCATACAAGCATCAGACGAAATACCAACAAGCAAGCTCTTATCTGCCCATGCTCACAGCATGGGCTTTTTTATACGTATTCAATTTACAGAAAAAGAGGAAATCAACATGATTAAAGGTTTAGCAATTACACCACCGATACTCGGACGGATCAGTATCGGTAAAATGGTAGAAAAGAACGGAAAACGCGTTCCTGAAAAGGATGATCAGTTTACCTTGACCTCCCAAATCCAAAACAAGGACGGTTGGGTCAAACATCCATTGGATGAACAACTTAGAGCCAAAGCACCGAATCAAAAACTTAGAAGCATTCCAGTGCGGATGATTTTCAATGATCCCGAACTCAACCTTCGAGCAGAGTACAGCCTATTTGATCGTCAAACAGGACGCCCCGTGTGTGTGGGTAATGGTGAAACTTGCCAACGGCTGACCAATCAAGGGGTAGAGCAACATACCTGTCCATCCCCTGATCTATGCTCATTGGCACAAGGCGGGTTATGTAAACCGTATGGTCGATTGCACGTCAATTTAGATGAATCAGATGAACTAGGGACATTTATTTTTAGGACCACAGGCTTTAACAGTATTCGAACTTTGGCTGCTCGGCTGAGTTACTACCACGCAGCATCCAATGGCTTACTTTCATGCCTACCTTTACAACTAACTTTAAGAGGTAAGTCCACCATGCAAAGCTATCGAACCCCAGTTTATTACGTAGATTTAACCTTACGAGATGGCGTTCATTTACAAGAGGCGATTCAAGTAGCTAAAGAGATCGATCAGAAAAGTAAGTTGAGTGGTTTTAATCAGGCCGCTTTAGATCAGATGGCGCGGCAGGGTTATGGTAATGCACAGTTTGAGGTGAATGTAGGGGAGGGATTAGATTTGGTGGAGGAGTTTTACTCGGATGAGGTTGTTGAGTCTGAACAAACTCAGACTGACCCAAAAACCAAGACTAAACTTAAATTCAATCAAGATAATGGATTTGTACAGGATATTCAGAAAGGGTTGCAGGGGAGTGTGAGGGCAGTGAATTAGTTAATTTTTTACAGACCTCCTGATTATTTGAGCAGTAACGCTCGCATTATTGATTTGGAGTAAATTTCATGAATGCGTTTGTTGGACAAACTTTTCAAATGAATCAACTGATTGGTATTAAAGAAGTCATTAAATTTGTTGGTGTAGGTAGATCCACGATTTATGAAATGATGGATGAATACTCACCTTACTATGATCCGACTTTTCCCAAAAAAGTAAAAATAACTCAGAATCGTATCGGCTGGTCAGCTTATGAAATTCATCAATGGATTGAAAGCAAATTGGCGGAACGTACATAAAACTGGGAGTTTCGGCTCCCTTATTTTTATTAGCTCGTAGTTTGATAGGGAGAAATTATACTTACAAAATTCGATGCTTTTCATAATTAAAATTACATTTAAGATATATTTTTTTCGATAAATTTTAATGAATTAGATCAAAAGTTTAGAGTGTTCTTTTTCTAAGATATATTAATTTTTGTTTTTAGGTATTTGATTTATTTTAGTATTTTTTAATTTTGTGTTGGATGAAATTTGTTCTATAGTTTTGTTGTGGTCAATAACATGTTTGGAGTCGAAAATGTCTGGACAACCTGTACCTTTAGAGAAGCTATTTAAGCAAATGGCTGAAACCATGCAAGCTGAACAAAATAAATTTGATCAAGCAGTTTATCAATCTGCATCACCAACTCAAAAAAAGAGAATGCTTCAAAATTGTTATGATAATGGTATAAAAGTGCCAGATATCTCAAAAAAGACGGGAGTACCAGAAAGTACTATTTATACAAAAATAAAAACAAGAGGTAAAAAATAGCGGTGATGAACTTTGAATTCATGAAATTAACTTTGACAAAATAAAAGCGACAAATATTTGTCGCTTTTATTTATTGGTCTTTTAGTTCAGCATATACCAGCTAGAAGACGAGTTTAACCATTGCTCAGTATAGATAGGTGAAATTTGAATTTTTGTTTAAAAATTAGACAGATATCATTCCTTATTTTCGCTATGATTCATTTCAATATTTAAACAAATGTATTTGGTCAGTCATGGCGATTAAAAAAACAGAACTCTATTCTTCTCTTTGGGCAAGTTGTGATGAACTGCGTGGTGGTATGGATGCGAGTCAATATAAAGACTATGTGCTTACCATGCTGTTTTTAAAATACATTTCTGATAAATATAGCAATGATGACTTTGCCATTATTGAAATTCCTGAAGATGCAACTTTCGATAAAATCAGTGAGCTAAAAGGCAATAAAGAAATTGGTGATAAGCTCAATATCATCATCCGAAAAATTGCTGAAGCCAATAACCTGCGTGGCGTGATTGACGTTGCCGACTTTAATGACGAAGACAAGTTGGGTAAAGGCAAGGATATGATCGACCGATTGACCAAGTTAATCGGTCTTTTCGAAGGCTTAAACTTAGCTGATAATCGTGCAGACGGGGATGACTTACTTGGTGATGCGTATGAGTATTTGATGCGCCACTTTGCAACGGAGTCCGGTAAATCAAAAGGTCAATTCTATACTCCGGCGGAAGTGTCACGTGTTGTGGCAAAAGTTGTAGGAATTAAAAAAGGAACACCAAAAAATGCGACTGTTTATGACCCGACTTGTGGGTCTGGTTCTTTGCTGTTAAAAGCCTCGGATGAAGCCGAGAAAGGCTTAACCATCTACGGTCAAGAGATGGACAATGCGACCTCTGCATTGGCACGTATGAACATGATTCTGCATGGCGATGTCGGTGAAGGTGCCAAAATTACCCAAGGCAATACGCTTTCGTCCCCTGAATATAAAGATGAAGCAGGTCAGCTCATGACCTTTGATTTTGCTGTTGCCAACCCGCCATTCTCTAGTAAGAACTGGACCAATGGTTTAACACCAGATAATGATGAATTTGACCGTTTTGGGTGGGGTGTACCGCCTGAAAAAAATGGTGACTTTGCCTTTTTACTGCATATTTTAAAAAGTCTAAAAAGCAAAGGTAAAGCAGCAGTTATTTTGCCGCATGGTGTTTTATTCCGTGGCAATGCAGAAGCCCGTATTCGTGAAAACCTGATTAAGCAAGGTTATATCAAAGGCATTATCGGTCTACCTGCAAACTTGTTCTATGGCACTGGTATTCCAGCATCGATTATTGTGATTGATAAAGCTGTGGCTAAGCCAATTCAGTTTAATGAAGATGATGAAGTGATCGATGGTCAAAGCATCTTTATGATTGATGCGAGTAAAGGCTTTATTAAAGATGGCAATAAAAACCGCTTACGCCATCAGGATATTCACAAAATTGTCGATGTCTTTACTAAAGAGCTAGTGCTTGAGGGCTATAGCCGTAAAGTTGATATCAAATTTATTGTTCAGAACGAATATAACTTAAATATTCCACGTTATATCGATTCAAGCGAAGCTGAAGATTTGCATGATCTAAGTGCACATTTAAAAGGTGGTATTCCAAAGTGTGATATTGATGCTCTGCAAAATTATTGGGACGTTTTACCAAGCATTCGTGCCAGCTTGTTTGAAAAAGACCGTGAAGGTTATGGACGTTGCTTGGTGGCTGCCAATGAAGTCAAGAAAACCATTTTGGAGCATGCTGAATTTAAAACCTTTGCGGTTGAAAGTTTAAAGCCATTTACGCAGTGGTTTGAACGTAGTGCATTTAAGGCGATTGAAAAAGATCAAAAGCCAAAAGACATTATGCTCCATGTCAGTGAAGATTTATTGCAAAGTTATGCAGATGTAAAGTTATTGTCGAAATACGATATCTACCAAATCTTTATGGAATATTGGGATGAAGTATTACAAGACGATATCTCTGTTATTACCCAAGACGACTGGGCAGGTGCAAAGCTTATTCGTAACTTAACTGCTGAAAAGGATAGCAAGTTAAAAGAAGTACCTGATTTAGTGATTGGAAAAATCAAGTATAAAGCTGAAGTGATTCCACCGCATTTGATTGTGGCGAAATATTTTGCGACTGAACAAGCGACTTTAGATGCAAAACAGGCTGAGTTTGATATTGCAACGCAAGAGTTAGAAAGCTTTATTGAAGAGCATACAGCTGATGAGGGTTTATTGCTTGAAGCCTTAAATGACAAAGACAAAGTGACTTTGGCAACAGTTAAAGCTCGCTTAAAACATGCTGTTGATGCTGAAGAAAAGCAAGTATTAAAAAATGCTCAAAAGTTGTTTGAAGCAGAAACGGCTTTAAAGAAAAAAGTCAAAGAGTTGCAAGAAGCATTAGATCTTAAAGTATTTACCAAGTACCCGACTTTAACTGAAGATGAAGTAAAAGATTTGGTAGTACAAGACAAATGGTTTGCGACTTTAAATAGCAGTATTGAAGCTGAGATCGAGCGTGTGACGCAGCAGTTGGCAAATCGTGTAAAAGAGTTAAATGAGCGTTATGCAGAGCCATTACCACAAATTACCCAAAATGTTGAGGTGTTGAGTTTAAAAGTGGCTGAGCATTTAAAAGCTATGGGTTTGGAGTGGTAATCATGACTCAAAGTAATTTAGCTTTTACAGACGGTCATGAGATACCTAAAGGCTATAAGAAAACTGAAGTAGGGGTAATTCCTAATGATTGGAATGTAGAGAGTCTTCAAAATTTATGCCGTAGTTCTATCACATACGGCATAGTTCAATGTGGACCACATATTCCAAATGGCATTCCATATATCCGTGTATCTGATATGAATTCATCGGAACTAAATGTAGATGAAATGCTAAGAACCTCTCCAGAAATCGCTTCATCATTTGGGAGGTCCAAAGTTGAAGAGGGAGATATTGTCTATGCTTTACGAGGAAAATTAGGTGAAGTAAAAATGGTTGGCACTGAGGTCTCTGGTGCGAACCTCACACAAGGTACAGCTAGGATTGCCCCAAAAAATAATATAGACAATCGTTATTTATTATGGACTTTACGTAGCCCTCAGGCGTTAAAGCAAGCTGTAAAAGAAGCTAAAGGAAGTACATTTGTAGAAATTACTTTAGGTAATTTAAAAGGTATTGGTGTGCCACTACCTTCTTCAAGAGAAGAACAACAAAAAATAGCCACAGCTTTATCCGATACCGATGTTTTAATTTCTGAACTTGAAAAACTCATTGAGAAAAAACAAGCGATTAAAACCGCAACCATGCAACAGCTTTTAACAGGTAAAACTCGGTTGCCTGAATTTATCATGCGTGAAGATGGCACGCCTAAAGGTTATAAAGACAGCGAGTTGGGGCAGATTCCTGATGATTGGGAAGAAGTTTTATTAGCTGATGCAGTAATTTTTCTTGATGGGCTGAGAAAGCCAGTTAAGGCAAGTAATCGAAGTACAAAACAAGGTATTTATCCCTATTATGGAGCATCTGGTATTGTAGATTATGTCGATGATTATATATTTGACGATAATTTAATTTTATTGGGTGAAGATGGTGAGAACATCTTGAGTAGAAATCTTCCTTTAGCGTTTAAAGTTTCAGGGAAGGTTTGGGTTAATAACCATGCACATGTAATGAAACCTAAATCGGATTTTAATATTAACTATCTGACTGAGTTTTTAGAAAGTCTGGATTACTCGTTACTCAACAGTGGAACTGCTCAACCAAAGCTTAATAAGAAAACTTGTATGAATATTAAAGTTTTAAAGCCATCATTAGCTGAGCAAATTTTGATAGGAAATATTATTGAGGAAATGGATCAAGATATTTATTTAAGCATTAAAAGATTAAATAAACTTAAATTTATTAAACAAGGCATGATGCAAGAGCTTCTAACGGGTAAAACTCGCTTGGTATAAGGTGTGGTTAAAAAATATTATAGAGGGTTAGCTATGGGGTATAGCACATTATCAATTCGAGAAGTAACACGACAAATAGAGCAAAACAAAGTTTTTTTACCAGCTTTACAACGTAAGTTTGTATGGAAAAAAGATCAAATTGAACGCTTGTTTGACTCCATTATGCGTGGTTATCCCATAGGAGCTTTTCTATTTTGGGAGCTTGATGCCAAAGTGGCAAAGGACTATGTGTTTTATGAGTTCTTAAAAGACTATGACGAACGAACTCCCTATAACCGTCGTAAAGAAGGTGCGTTTAGCCATGAGCAAATCATTGGTGTGCTGGATGGACAACAGCGATTAAGTTCCATGTTTATTGGTTTTAATGGATTCCATAAAACCAAGAATAGCTACGCATGGAAGTCAAATCCAAATGCCTACCCTGAAAAACGTCTATATCTCGATTTACTCAATTTACCTTATGAGATAGATACTGAGACAGGTGAAATTCGCCTGAACGAAGCTGAAAACTACCCATTTAGTTTTTTGACTGAAAAAGAAAGTCAAAAGCTGGAACGTAAAATTGATGACCAGATTAAACCATGTTATTGGTTTAAGGTGGGCGAAGCTTTGCATTGGGGCAAAGATGAAAATATTGACGTTTACTATCAAACACTCATTGCTCAAATACAAACAGAACATCAAAATCAAATGCGGTTCTTAGAAATATTAGAACAGCATCAAACAGAAGTGTTATACGGTCTGAAAACCTTACACGGACGACTGCATGATGAAAAACTCATTAGCTACTTTCAGGTACGTGAAAATGATTTAGAAAATATTCTGAAGATTTTCGTACGTGTAAATAGTGGTGGAACCATATTAAGTAAAACCGATTTATTGTTTTCAACCGTGGTTGCAACGTGGTCAGCTGGTCGTGACAAAATAGAAAAGCTCAATAAAGATATCAATCAATTCGGTAAGGGCTTTAAATTCGGTAATGAGTTTCTTATGCGTGCTTGCTTATATCTCACAGATTTAGATGTGAAATATAAAGTAAATTCGTTTAAAGCTGAAAATGTAGAAAAAATTAAAAACAGTTGGGAAAAAATTCAGACAGCCGTTAATCAGACAGTACGTATCTTGGATGAGTTCGGTTATTCAGGTGAACATTTACCTTCCCAAAACGCACTGTTACCAATCGTATATCACTTATATAAAGGTGGTCAGGTTGATGACAGCAGTAAAAAACAAATGATTAAATATTTGGTTCATGCCAATGTGAAGCAAATATTTGGTAGTTCTCAAGAATCAGTTTTACAAGATTTGAGAAGAACACTGCGTAGTAAAAACGAAGATGGTACATATTCTTTAACACAATCTCAGTTCGATTTTGAAGTTTTGAAAACTACAAAACTTTCAGGCGGTAAATCTTTATTTGTCACCGATGAAAATATTGAAGACATCTTAGGTAGAGAATACGGTGCGATTACGTTCAATATCTTGGTATTACTGAATCCTGACTTTAGATTGCGTGATATCAGTTTTGCGCAAGATCATATCCATCCAAAATCTAAATTTAATAAAACAGAAATGTCTAAAGCTGGAATTCCTGTTGAATTACATCAAACCTTTATTAATTTAAAAGACACCTTACCAAACTTGCAGTTACTCAATGGACGCTGGAACTCAGGTAAAAATGATAAGGCCTTAGTGGATTGGTTTGCTGGACAATCTAAAGCTGACCAAGACGCAATTAGGTCAACAGGCTTATATCCAGCTGATGTCTCATTAGCATTTTCAGATTTTTTAGTATTCCATAACCAAAGAAAAGCGTTATTAAAAGATCAGCTTTATAAAGTTCTTGATATTAAACCCATGATGCAAAACATAGTTCAAAGTGTAGAAGTTGAGGAAGCGGTATGAGTGATGTCGGTCAACTAGAAAGAATCACGCAAAACCGTGTCGTTCAATTATTTGAAAATGATTTGGGTTATCGAAATTTAGGTAATTTACACGACCAAAATAACAAAAATATTCGTGAGCAAGATCTAAAAAGATGGTTGAAAGGACGTGGTGTCAGCGATGTATTAATACAAAAGGCATTCCGCCAAATTGATGCTGCGTCAGCATTAGGGGAAGGTCGAAAGCTTTATTATGCCAATAAAGATGTCTATCGCTTATTACGTTATGGTGTAAAAGATAAAGAAGGAGCTGGCGAGCAAAATCAAACCATTTGGCTCATTGACTGGCAAAATCCAGAAGCAAATGACTTTGCCATAGCAGAAGAAGTTTCTGTTCAAGGTGAATATAAGAAACGACCTGATGTCGTTCTTTATGTAAATGGTATTGCTTTGGGCGTGATTGAACTTAAGCGATCAACTGTGGGGTTAACAGAAGGTATTCGCCAAAACTTAGATAACCAGAAAAAAGACTTCATTCGTGATTTCTTCACGACGATGCAGTTGGTGATGGCTGGCAATGACACGCAAGGTTTACGTTACGGTACGATCGAGACGGCAGAGAAATACTATCTTGAGTGGAAAGAAGAACTAGAAAATCCTTATTCAAATAAGCTCGATTTTCATCTGAGTCGCATCTGCAATAAAGAACGCTTTTTACAGCTGATTCATGATTTTATTGTCTACGATGCAGGCATTAAGAAGACCTGTCGTCATAATCAGTTCTTCGGTATTGAAGCAGCAAAACACAGAATTGCAACAAGAGAAGGCGGTATCATCTGGCATACGCAAGGCTCAGGTAAAAGCTTAACCATGGTCTGGTTAGCCAAATGGATTCGAGAGAATGTACCTGATAGCCGTGTATTAATTGTTACTGACCGTACTGAACTTGATGAACAGATTGAAAAAGTTTTTGGTGGGGTTGAGGAAGCGATTTATCGTACACGTAGTGGTGCTGATCTGATCCATACTTTAAACACAACCAATCCTTGGTTGATTTGTTCTTTGGTACATAAGTTTGGTCGCCAGGTTGACGATGAAGAGGATGATGAAGCATCTTCAGCAGATTTCATCGAAGAAATGAAAAAAGCCATACCACATGATTTTAAAGCTAAAGGCGATTTATTTGTGTTCGTGGATGAATGTCATAGAACGCAATCAGGCAAACTGCATGAAGCCATGAAAGTAATTTTACCTGAAGCCATGTTTATTGGTTTTACAGGTACGCCATTGATGAAAAAGGATAAGAAAAAATCCATTGAAGTATTTGGCTCTTATATCCATACCTATAAATTTAATGAAGCGGTTGAAGATGGTGTAGTTCTCGATATTCGTTATGAGGCGCGAGATATTGACCAACGTATTACATCACAGAAGAAAGTAGATGAATGGTTTGAAGCTAAGACCAGACAATTATCACCTTTAGGAAAAACGCTGCTCAAACAGAAGTGGGGTACGATGCAAAAGGTGCTTTCAAGCCGTTCGAGACAGGAGCAGATTGTTGCTGATATTTTGATGGATATGGATACTCGTCCTAGGCTTATGGATGGACGAGGAAATGCCATGCTTGTCTGTTCAAGTGTTTATCAAGCATGTACTGCCTATAAACTATTTAATGACACAGACTTAAAAGGTAAAGTCGCAATTGTGACCAGCTACCAACCTACAGCTGCGAGTATTAAAGGCGAAGAATCAGGGGCTGGACTAACAGAAAAACTAGCCAAGTATGATATCTATCGCCAAATGTTGGCAGACTACTTTGAAAAGCCAGCAGATCAAGTGGGGAATTTAGTTGAAGAGTTCGAAAAACAGGTAAAGAAAAAATTCATTGAAGAACCTGGTCAAATGCGTCTGCTCATTGTAGTTGATAAATTACTCACAGGGTTTGATGCACCGTCAGCAACATATCTATATATTGATAAATCGATGGCAGATCACAACTTATTCCAAGCGATCTGTCGTGTGAATCGTCTGGATTCTGATGACAAAGAGTATGGTTATATCATTGACTATAAAGACCTTTTTAAATCCATTGATAAGACCATTAAAGATTATACATCTGAAGCCTTAGATGGATATGACAAAGAAGATGTAGAAGGATTACTGAAAGATCGTATTCAGTCTGCACGTTTAGATTTGGATACGGCTCTCGAAGTAGTCAAAGCATTATGTGAACCTGTGCCTGCACCTCGGTTGAGTCAAGACTATCAACATTATTTCTGCGGTAAATCTGGATTGAATTCTGAAGAAATAAAGGAAAAAGAGTCGTTGCGCTTAGCTTTATATAAGGCGGTGAATAAACTATTGCGCAGCTACGCTAGCATTGCCAATGAGTTACCAGAAGCGGGATATAAATCACAGGAAATTACAGATCTAGAAGCGGATGTAAAGTTCTTTGAAAATGTAAGCAAAGAAATAAAAGCACATAGCGGTGATGCTGTTGACATGAAGGTCTATGAGCCTGCAATGCGTCAGTTACTGGATATGTACATCCAGGCAGAAAGCAGCGAAGAAGTCATTAAGTTTGAAGAGTTTGGGTTAATTGATCTAATTCTAAGAGGCGATGATGATTTTAAGGGTGTACCTGAAAACATCAGAAGAAATCCTGAATCAATGGCTGAGGCAATTGAAAATAACGTCCGTAAAAAGATCGTAGAAGAGAATCCCGTAAATCCAATTTACTACGACCAAATGTCTGTTTTACTTAATGAAATCATTGAGATCAGACGTAAGAATGCAATTGCTTATAAAGAGTATCTTGAGAAAATACGCGATCTCACACGAAAAGTGGCTCAGCCAGCAAGACGGAATGATTATCCCGAGGGAATCAACACTCCAGGTAAACAAGCATTATTCGACAACTTTGGTAAAAATATCGAATTAACGCAAAAGATTGATAAAGCCATCCAATCCAACAAATTGGCTGCATGGGTGGGTGATGATGCAAAAGAGAAAATTTTGCTCAGAGGTTTAAGTAGAGAATTGGGTATTAATGATAAAAATGTTCTAATAGCCTATTTAACGCTTGCGCAAAAGCATCAGGAATATCATTGATCTCAACTTTAAAGATTGGCTCAATTCATATTGAAGTAAATCATAAAGATGTTAAAAATCTGAATATTACCGTACATCCTCCTTTAGGGGATGTACGAGTTTCTGCACCTTTAAATATGTCTGAAACAGCAGTGCGAATGGCAGTCATTGGGCGATTAGCCTGGATTAAAAAGCAACAGGCAGATTTTAATGAGCAGAGAAGGCAATCTAAGCGTGAAATAATGAGTGGCGAAAGTCATTATTTGTGGGGTAAGCATTACAGATTAAATGTTATCGAGCGATCTGGTAAGCATTACATAAATAAGCATGGTCAATGGTTGGATCTATATGTAAGCCCGAATTCTTCGGTAGATAATCGTCGTAAAGTAATTGATGATTTTTACCGAGTAGAGCTAAAGACAGCTTTAGATGAATTGTTGCTCGAGTGGCAAGAAAAAATGCAGGTTACGATTTCTGCCTATGGTATTAGAAAAATGAAAACAAAATGGGGAAGCTGTAATACTGATACGGCTCGAACATTATTTAATCTTGAGTTAGCTAAAAAACCTTATGAATGCTTGGAATATATTGTAGTGCATGAATTGGTGCATTTATTCGTCCGTACTCACAATGATGAATTTTTAGCTTACATGAGCCAATATTTACCAGACTGGAAGCAGCGAAAAGCTCTTCTTCGTGATCAACCATTAACTGACCTATAGTTTTATTTTATTGATGTTAGAAAATGAGACATTTAAGCTGTAAAGAAATATATGATGTAATAAAGGAATTGGGTATCAAAGAAACGAATACTAGAGAATATGCTTATGAATTTCAATTGAAGAATGGGCAGTACATCTATGTGAAACGTTTATTAGATACTCAAAAACGAAATCCAGAACCATTGCGGTTAATGATACATCCATGTTTTATTGCTCTTAAAGAAGATCTACTTTCGTTCGAAAATATTGAGTTTAGTTTTGAAGAAATGGGTAATATGAATTCAGCATTTGCTCAATTTCCTAAAAGTAGTCAATCACAATGTGATGAAAATCCAACTAAATAGGGTATTGGTGTAAATTTTCAAGATAAAAGAAGTTTATTAAAATTAATTGTCTTTATTGAAAGCGTATAAAATCAAGAAAGGTGCTCATTTGAGCACCTTTCTTGATTTGGGTTTTTAAGGGTTAATACACAATTCAAATTCAGAGATTTTTCATTGGTTTAAATAGTGAGTTCAATTGTCACCATCTCAGATAGCTCAGTTTAAATTATATGAAGTCTTTACCTAAAAGATATCAGCCTAAAGATTCAAGGCATATTATTACTAATAGAATAAAAAAGCGTAAATAATCTTTACCTTTTGATATCGTGGATTCCTAAAATCCACGAGCAGGATTTAATATAATGCTGAACTATACAAGTGAAATATTAGTATTTAAATCAATCCTATTACTTCTTAAATCTGCAATTTTTTCAAATTCAGTATTAATTTTATTTACTGTATTTATTTCAATTTTAGCTAAAAAATTAGCATGGATGTGAGCATCTTCTACGCAAGCGTCTTACTTTCATCTAACAACATTTCACATGAAAGCTTTCCTTAGATTGAATCAATGACTGCGCCTAAGATCAGTATTGGGATAAATTTTTTTCTTACAAAGAAACGCCTGCACTATCAGCACAAACAAAGTTGAATTTATTTGAAATTTTTTAAAAGTTAATTTCGATTAGTTAAAGTCATTTACTCATAGCCTACCGTTTTTTGATGTAGTAAGAAATGCGTTGGCTTTTTTTGTAAGAAGTAAAAAAGTCAAATTCTGTGATGGAGTTAATATTCTTTTTTGTTTATCATCTGTTTGTTTTTTGTATATGTGAAATATCACTTTAAATCTAATAAAGAAATTATAGTTCTAGCTTGAAGCTTTAACGATGAGGGGAATTATGAAAAAGGCTATATTGACACTATTGTGCTTGGGTATTGTTCAAGTTAGTACTGCTGATATCGTTAAAGCGAATGGGGAAGGTAGTGCACCTATCGTTAAAAAAGACCTAAATAGTACACGTAATCAAGCATTCAATAATGCAAAAAAGGATGCAGTGATTACTTTGATTAAACGTATTAATGGCCCTCAAGCTATGAACGATGCGAATCAATATTTGGATGATATTGTAAAACAAATTGATAGCAGTTATGTGTTGAATCGAGGGAGTAGTACTAATAGTAACAATGAGTTAGTTACCCAAGTTAGTCTAGAAATGGATGATCAAGAATTTCGTTCAATTCTCAATGATTTAGGGCTGGCGAAGAAAAGTAGTCGAACAAGTCCAATTATGATTGTAATGGATGAATATTTTGGGGTACCAAAAGATAACTCAAAACCTGTTAAAGAGTTCACATCATATTTTTCTGATCGTAGTTATAGCTATGATGAAGATGTGAGTTACAAAGCCAGCGAAAGTGCCAAAGCCAGTGCTTCAGATTCTTATTCTTCAAAAGGACGTTCAGCTGCTGCATCTGGTTATGCTTATGATAATTACTATGGGGCGGGTGTTGGTGTTTCCGCTCGTTCAGCAAGCCATAATAATTCAGGTAAATCAGCTTCTTCAAGTAGCTACAACGCTAGTGAATCAGCTAAATACAGTCAATCCGAACGACAAAATGATATCCAAAGCTTTGTGAAATATGTGGAATATCAGACTCCAAGTACTAAAGCTGAGCGTGATAATCAAACCTTAAATTCAATTGCGAGTTCTGCTTCACGTTATGATTTGCGGTTGCTCGATTCTGACCGTTTTAGAAGTCAGTATTTGAATGGTCGGAGTATGTCGATTCAGCAACTGATGAGTGATACAGAGTTGAATAAACTCGTAATCGCTGCACGAAAAGAAAAAGCAGATTGGTTTATGGCGGGTAGCTCTTATATTTATGATCGTGGTCGTTCGAGTGCTACTGGGCAATTTGTCTGTGATGGTGCTGTTAGTTTCAAAATTTATTCAGTCGATGATTCAACTTTGATGGGTGGTGAAACTCGTACAGAATCTTCGACAGGTGCGACTACAGATTCTTGTCGTACGAATGTTGCTAAGAAACTTGGCGAATTGGCCGTTAGCCAAGTAGGACCACAGATTCTGGGTTATGCAAAAAATCGCACTATGTATGGTAAAGAAATTACCATTTTTGTGAAAAGTGTTTCTGGCAATGTTTCTTCTCGTTTAGGGGACGATTTATACATTGCCTTAGATGAAATGGATGGTGCAGAAAATATCGATATTCGCACTCAGGATGGAAAATTGGTCGAAATGACCATGACTTATAAGAGTGAGAAACCTGTTAGTGCAGAATTGGCTAAAGCACTACGTAAAGTAAATCCAACTCTATCAAGTGCTGAGCGTTTACAAGCAGGTAATACGATTACACTTTGTATTGGTGGTACACAATGCAAGTAAAGTTAAAAGCTTTATGTTTAGCTATGCCGATGCTTGTTTCGGCATGGGCAAATGCGAATATTCAAATTTACCCATCGAAAGGAATTTTTGGGCTAGAGCAACCTTGTCGTAATGATTCTAGCAAATACGAAGCGAATGGGTCTTCAATTGTATGTGACTTCAGTCAAGCGATTGACAATGAAAGCATTCGTAAACAAGTTGAGCAACTTTTTGTACAAAGTTTAAAGGAAGGTTTTGATGAACAGATAGTCGATACTATTTCACAAAAAACGAAAAACCGCACTTATATCGCATCACTAGAAGTTTTGCGCGCAAGTGAATACATTGTGAGGAAGGATTCGACTGCCGAGGTTTTTCTTCCAGTGACCTTAAGTCTAAAACTCACCAATGTGTTATCTGGAGAGGTTATATATAGTGACAGTAAGACCTTGTCACAACCAATTCAAGTCCTTGCTACAGAGATTGATTCTAGCGTAACCAAAACAGCAATTAAGCAGAAATTTCAAAGTACTTTGTTGATGCTAACGCGGCAAGTGACTCAAGAATTAAAATCAAAACTTAAAGTTTCTGAAACAGAAACTCAAGTGATTGATCAGTGGAAATCCTATCTTGTTTTAGATAAAGGCTTTAAGCAAGGAATTGCTGCACAAGATGAGCTCAGCTCAGCAGATGGTGATTTGATTCGTGTTGTGCATGCTGACAGTGATTATGCTGTGGCTGTACCAGTCTTGATGCAGAGCAGTAGTAAGCACTTTAGTAAAGTTTCAACCAATACACGACAGGCTATGAATAAGCCCAAAGCTTTGGTGGTCGATGTGCTGACTTATCAAGGCGAATCGAAAGACTTAATAGAACAAATTTTTTCTGATGCAGTGGGTGAGCAAGCCTCATTTACTCTAACACCAGTCAATCGACGTTATAGTGCGATGGCACAAAGTATTAGTGAGCAAACTGGATTAGCGCAAAGTGAAGACATTAACCAACGTGAATTACCTGAATTTTTCATTCGAATAAATGTCATCCCTGTAATTGCTTATCAGCAACAAATTGGAAAAATAACTCAGCAACAGGTTTTTCATAGTGAAGTCTTTGCTGAAATGATTGATCGTTCTGGCCGGGTAATTTACTCCGCGCATGCAACCGATGATATCAAAGATGTGATTTCAGATGGAATGGGATTTTCTATCGAGGCTCGTAAAGAAGTTGTATTGAAAAATGCACTTTTGAAATTAGGCCAACAATTTCAAAAAGGGATTCAATTTACTCGTTCTGATTTAAAAGTCTCAGGATCAAGTGGTCAGAACATCGTTATTGATGATGCTGGCGAGCGCTTAAGTACAGGAATGAAAGTCCATGTTTATCATTCAGATAAAGCAACAGGACGTAATATTTTAATTCCAACATGGGAAGCGACCGTTTTAGAGCGTCAAGGCACGAAAGTTAATGCGCAATTAGATTTTCCAGTTAACAGCAGTGATCGTTTACCTGTGCGTTCTGGAGACACTGTTTTGCTTGATAGTTCTGCCCCAGTGGGAGATTCAAAGCAATCTCGTGTTTTATGTTTAGGTCTGCATACTGAGCAAATTGGTGAAATTCCATTTTATGGTTTTGGTCCATTGATTTATCACGCTTTTACTAGTCAATCGAAACGACCATTCTATGCGACAGGTTCAGGCTTTAATGGACAGACTTTATTAAGAGACTCAGTGATTGCTATGACTGAAAATGCAGGTTTTAAAAAAGATATGAAAGTTAACTTTCATATTCCAACAGACGAATGTTTACAGCCAGTGCTTAAGCTCGAAGTGAAACAAGACAGTATTAGATGTAATGCTGACAAAAGTAATTGTGATGCCACATTAGTTATGGCTAGTGGGGCGCGTAGATTTAACCAAAAGGCTGAGAAAATAGGGGCTTATGGTTTGCAACAAGAAATTGGATTGAAGGGTATTGATTATCAGCATCGTCATGAAATGTATAACATTCAGATGTTTGAGGCTTTACCACAAATTTTAAATCAAATCGTGCAAAAAGCCGATTCTTCACAATAGGGGTAACAGGGTATGAAAAAAATTGCGATTGTTTTAGCAGCAACTGCTTCAATAAGTGCATCAGGTGTCTATGCAGGTTTTGGGTCGTTGAGTAATCTTTCGTCATCATTATCTGAATCTGTAACTGGCGTATCTTCTTCAAATATGGACCTCAATGGTTTTTTCACGCAGGCTAAAGCAACCAATGCAATGTTTATTCAGAGTCGTACGGCTTTAGCTTCATTGCTTGCAAGTAAGCAGGATTCAGATGAATTAAAAGCAAAACAGAAAAGTTTGAAAACAACTTCTGATTTGAAAGAAAAAGAAGCAATCCAAAAACAGATTGTTGCATTATCAGATACTGTTTTAGAAGCTTCACAAAAAGATGAGGAAGCAACTGTAGCTAAACTTTCGGCACTGAATGCTGAGCAGAAAAAACATTTATTGAACTCTGCAACTAATTTTGCCATTGCAAGCCTAACTGCTCGCGAATTAGCTGTAGGAGCTAAAAAGGTGAGCACCAGTTTAATTGCAAATCCAAACAGTCTAACCAATACCGGAATGTCTTTAGTTGATGCTAAAAGTATGGTTGGTGATATCACTGGTATTGCTAAAAATTCAACTATGGCTTTGGTGGAATACCCGAAACTGTTTAAAAAAGCGGGTATTGAATTTAAAGTCCCAACAAGTTCGTCAGAAAAACCAAAAACTCTTGATGATATTTAAAAATATTATTTAAGTTAATGCTTGTAAAAACTCTAAATTGTAAATGATAATTAAATCAATTGCTTAACTAAAGGAAACCCCGAAGTGGTTTCCTTTAGTTTTTTATAAAATCAAGGAAATTCAAAATCATCGAAGGTAGTTCTCATTGAATAATATCCCAATACTAAATACCTAATAGATTAGATATATTTCATAAATCAAAAAACGACCATTTTTTAATTGATATTTATATCCTATATTTCAGAGTTATTGTGCACAATCTGTAGATAAAATATATTGATTCACAGGACTTTTCTGAAAAACAGTTTACCAGAAGGAGCTCTATATTTTGAATATACGTCATTACATCACTCTGAGTAAAAATGGATTGTAAGTAATTCTTAATAATGAATGGGCTAAGTATAATAAATAAAAATCAGTTATTTAATGCATTATTGATACAAGTAGAACAATAGAGATGTTTTCAAGATTTCTCCAAATAGCCTTGCACAGTTAAGTTGATATTTGGTGTGTACTCCATATTCATTGAAGCTTACTGTCGACTAAGAACAAGCCAAGCAATTCAATGATTGGTCATTTAGCGCCTTTCCCCCGTAGGTAATTTATTGCTTTTAGTCTGCAAGTGGTTTCGTGTTTCTAGTTAGCCAAAGATTAAAGAGTAGAAAAAGTGATGTTCCTTGCGGTAAAGTTACTAGATACTACTATTTTGAGTTTATATTTTACTTTGTTACATGGGCATCAGAAAAGTTTCTTTTCCTTTTTTACTAATAGATCAAAAAAAAACAGTGCACAAAAAATTACAATATTATACAATTTTGCAAAATTAAATCCAAATACATCACATTATGAATAAAGAACCAAATTTTATTATCAAAATCTGGGATTTTCTCACTCTTAAAACCTATCATAAAAATTTATTAACAAGTGGTGGTTCGACTTATCTCACAGTTATTTCCTTTATCATGATTCTTGCAGCTTTATCTGAAGGTTTTGCATGGGGATTTTTAGGTAGTACTTTTACTCCTAATTCACCTTACATCGGTTGGAGCATTGTAGGTGGATTTGTTTTTCTTCTAATGTGGTTTTTTGACCGATCAATGGCATCTGCTGATTTATTAAAAGATGAACATGAAAAAACCTTAAATGGTTTGGAATCAACAAGAGAACCATTTTATTCACAGTTTGGTATAAAGTCATTTATAGCAAAATATTTTCCATTTGCTATCAGGATTGGAATCGTCTGTTTATCTTTATATATTACCGCACCTTTTTTGACTCAATTGGTTTTTAAAGCAGATATTGATAATAAAATGATGGAACAGTACAAAGATAATATTGCTCTAGCGAAAAAAAATGGGTTGGAAAGTCGCGATAAAAAAATTGCAGAGCTTGAACAATTAGTAAATAAAACTAATGAAAAATTACAGGTAGAAATCAGTGGTAAGAGTGGTACAGGATATGGTCGTGGTTACGTTGCTCAAAGTATTGAAAGGCAATTAGAAACACTACAATCTGATTTAAAATCCACTCGTATAGAAAGAGAAGCTTTTTTAACTAAATTTGATCAAGCAGTAGATCGTGGTAATGAGGAGGGGTTAAAAAAATATGGAATTACAATTACTAAAGATAGTCCAATTTTTAGGCAACAAGCTATTGAAGAATTTGAAAGTCAAAAAGCATTTAATCAAACAAAATATGCTGTAGATGTGTTTTTAATAATACTTGGAACTATCTTAATCTCTGCAAAACTTATGCAACCTCGTACTTTGCAGATGTATTTCTCAAGTCGTTTACAAGAGAAATGGGTACTATATAAACTTGGTACATTCGATAAATATTTGCCTGAACAAGAACGAAGTGATCTTATTCTACAAACTAATCAGTCTATTCCTGAAGAGTTTGAGGAAATCATGGTTCAATATGCTAAAGACCAAAGTGAACGAAAAAAACAAGAAATATTGATGATTCAAGAAAAAGAAAGACTTTCAAGAGAAAAACAGAAGAAACAATTGTTAGAGGAAGAGCGTTTACTGGCTAAAGCGAAACAAGAACAAGAACGTCAAGAATTAGTAGAAGCCGAACTAAAAAAAGCACAACAAATTCATTTTGAACGTCTTGCGAAAGAAAAAGCTGAGATTGAAATGCGTGAAAAATCTCGTATTTTTTATGAAGGGCAAATTCTAAAAGCTTTAAATGAAGTAGAAGAAGCTGAAATACAATATTTAAACAAATTTTCTAAAAAAATAGATCAATTAGAAATTGACGAAAAAAACTTAATTGAAGAGCTCCATGATATTGAACGAACCTATAAAAACCATGAAGATAATATCGAAGCTCGCAACAAACGAATTAATATTGCTGAAAAAGATTTAGCTGATATGCAAGACCTTGCACGTAAACTTCAGCGACCAGAAGAAAATCATACCATTGAAAGTCTTCGAGCCTTTACGACTGCAGAGTCTGCGGTTGTTGAGCAAAAGACTTATATTAAAAACACTAAATCTTCATTACTAACTTTTGAAACAGATCAGAAGTATTTTCAAGAAAGTATGGCTCGTATTCGTGAACAATTAAGTAAAACTAGAACCACATTGGCTGAGTTTAAGGAACCCTTAGAAATTATTTCTACCTCTCGTTCCAAAATTGAAGCACGAAAAATGGAGCTATTAGGAGCTGAGGGATTAATTGACACACCATATGAACCACACCATGATGAAGAGATACCCATGTTGGTAGAGAAACTAAAAAGCCAGCTTTCGATCCAAGTACCGTCGTATGTATCTTAAGAATAAATTTTATGATTTGGTTAATTTTTTTCGTGGTGACAATTTTAGGCTATAGCAGTTTTACTTTTATAAGAAAGGTAAAATTGCATCGTAATCGCTGTGAGTATATCCGTGCAAGTTTACATTTACCTATAGATAATAAGAAAAAGGATTATTCATATTTTTTTCCAGCTGGTTTAGCTGTCGGTGAGTATTTATGGCAAATTTACACTATTGATCCAAGCGTGATTAAAGCTGTCGATTTTAGTAGCCAAGAAGAGTTAAATTCAGCTTTAGATGTCTCAAACTATATAATGTTGAATATATTGGAAAAAGATGAAACTTCTTTATCGGGCTTTAGAAATCGTTTAATTGGTTATCTTGGCGAACAAAAAGTGAGTGATCTATTAGATACACAAAGCCATAAAATTGTTTGGGCCAGCCTATCCAATCAAGAACTCTGGGACTTAAAAATTGACGGCGATCTCATAAATGTCAAAACCGTTCTAGATATAGACAGCATTAAAATGACAGCTTTGGCACATCCAGATGTAACTTATTTAGTGCCTGAAGATACCTATCAAAATATTGCAGTAGATAATATACAGCCATTGGAAGGTTTGAGCCATGCCAATATATCACAACAATTTGACTCTACTATCGAACAGGCAAATGGTAATGCTGCCTTAGATTCATTTGATCTACATTTGCCTATCGCAAGCGGAATAGCTGCACTCAATGAAAGGCAACGCTTATTAAAAGCAGGAGGAAATGAGAATTCGATAAATAAGAATGTCTTTATCGACTTTTCTTCAAAAACTCTAGGTAGTTTGACCATGGCAAAAGTTGGTACATCTATCGGGCTTGGTTTAGGAAGTCTTGTGTTTATGCCAGTTGTTGGAGGTGTTATCGGAGTAGGAGTTGGAGCATTAATTGGTTCAAAAGTGGGAACTGGGTTTGGTAAAAAGATCAAAGAATTAGAATTACAAAAAGAAAAGCTTCGTTTGGAACAAATGCTGGATAAATTTGGTCTTCAATATTTACCATATATTAAAAAGTTAAAATATCAAGTTAGTATTCCCTTACAAAAGCAAAAGCAATCCTTTCAAGTGATCGAACAGAAATGCAATCAATATTTACCATCACAAAAATGGAAACTTTATTTTTTCCCCGCTTTAAATTTTATTTTTTATGATGAGTTAAAAATAATAGGTAAGAACAACTTAGAGAAGTCATCTAGCAAGTTTCAAAATATAGAAAATACACTTATGGCTATAGAAAATGAAAAGAATACAAAAGAATTGGCAATCTTAGTTTTAAACAATATTCATTTACGTGATTTACTTTATATAGATCTGATGCAAATTAGAAAAATTTATAATCAGAAACGTAAGGTTTATATTGAAAGATATAAGCTGTATCCAGATAAATTTCCATTAAAAGACTGATAAATTGTAATTTGATAAATATCAAAGCCAAAATCTTGTGGGCTTTGGCTTTGATACATAACCTAATCATAAAGGCATACGATATTCAATAATTCCTGGTTTTTCAGCGATCCAGTCATAAAGTTTCTGGGCAGTTAGGTTTGTCTCTTGAGTATGCCAATATAAACGATCACAATTTTGAGTACGCGCTCGCTTTTGGACATATTCTATTAAATGTTTCCCGATGTGTTGTCCACGTGCTTCAGGTGATACATATAAGTCCTCTAAATAACAATAGTTTGCTTCTGCCCAAGTTGAGCGGTGAATCACATAATGGACAAAGCCTAAAACTTTGTCGCCTACCTTGGCAACGGCACAGTACACAGGTTCAGCGTCATCAAAAAAGCGTTGCCATGTAGTTTGTGTGACTTCATTCGATAAATTAACTTTATAAAATTCTTGATAAGCAAGCCAATAAGCTAACCATTGTTGGTAATCTTGATACTGTGCAGGTGTTACTTGAATATTTTGCTTTTGCATGGTGATGTTCCCATCATTTTTGGTGATTAAAAATTGATGGGTAAAGCATAATCTTGATATGGTACTGTTTTAAGATACAGTTTTTGTATTTTTTACAGTACCAGTTTGATGTTTTATACTAGACACCGCGAAAAAATATATCCAACAGGATATTGAATATTTCTAATCATTTACCGTTTTTTTATATAATTATCCGAAAATAAATCGTTTGAATTTTCCATTTAAGACAAAATAAGCGATCAAGCCTAAAACCAATCCCCAAAATGCTCCACTAATATCAAATAATGTAATATTGGCAGCACTGGCAAGAAAGGTAACTAACGCTGCTTCACGGCTTTCACCATCACTCATAGCATTGGTTAGACTTCCAGTAATAGTGCCTAACAAGGCAAGACCTGCTAACGTACTAATAAAAGTTATTGGAAATGCTGCAAATATTGCAGCAAGTGTGACGCCAAAAATTCCAACCAAAATATAAAATATCCCCGCGGCAATTCCTGCTATCCAGCGTTTAGAAGGATCTTCATGAGATTCCTTACCAGTGCAGATTGCAGCGGTAATTGCTGCAAGATTAAATGCGTGAGCGCCAAAAGGTGCCATAATGAAAGAACCTAAACCTGTGACAAGAAGAATAGGTTTGGCATTGGTTTTAAATCCATCATTTTTTAAGATCAATAAACCTGGCATATATTGCCCTGTTAGTGTGATTAAAAATAAAGGTACGGCAATACTTAATGTGGAATTGATTGAAAAATCAGGAGCAGTAAGAATCGGTGAGGCTAATTTCAATTCAAATCCTGCAAAATCAATTCGAGTCTGAACGATCAAAAAAATCAAACCAAAAACTAAAACACTGACGATGGAGTATCGTGCAGAAAAACGCTTAACAACTAGATAAATCAGAAATAGTGATAGTGTCAGAAGTGGGTCGATTATCGTGTTGGTAAACGCAGTAATACCAAATTGTAATAAAATCCCTGCCAACAAACCTGACGCAATGCTTACTGGAATTAGGCGAATCAGTTTTTCAAAATAGCCAGTAACTCCTAAAATTACGAAGGCTAAGGCGGAAAGTAAATATGCACCAATCGCTTCAGCATAAGGAATAGTCGCAAGAGCCGTAATAAGAAATGCTGCAGCAGGAGTAGACCATGCCGTAATGATGGGTTCTCGGGTGTACCAACTTAATAATATTCCAGTGATACCAACACCAATTGAAATGGACCATACCCATGAAGCTGTAAGCTCTGGGCTAAGTCCTGCCATTTGTGCTGCTTGGAAGATTAAAATGAATGTACTCCCATAATTGACAATTACCGAAATTAATCCTGCCAAAATAGGAGGGAGTAAATCCTTGGAATAACGGTGAAAAACTGCGAGCCGAACTGACATAACCTCAACCTCTGAAAACTTTAACCATGAAAGTGTTGAGTGTATTTTTAATCATGGTATTGTCATAAGGTACAGTTTGGGTGTTTTTAGAAGTACCAGTTCACTATGACAACGTCATCTTCTGCTTATTTTCCACATTTAATTTTGCCTAAAGGGCAACCCATAAAAGATGGTTTACATTGTGTTTTACGAGATGCAATTTTAGAAGGCCGTCTATCTGGGGGGACAAAACTACCCTCAAGTCGCAATTTGGCAGAGATGATGTCCATTTCCCGTAATTCTGTATTGGCGGGATTAGAACGTTTGCTCGATGAAGGTTATTTAGTCACTAAACCAAGTTCAGGAACTTATGTTGCTGCTGTCATTCCAGACCAATTAATTCAAATTCAAAATGATATAACCCAGACAAAATTTCAACCTACGCAAAGCATCAACATTAATCCACATTTCACCAATTTGTTGCGTCATTGGAATAAGCAGACATTATCAATTCAAGAGAAGAAAATATTTCATGTGGGTGTGGGCTGTGTCGATTTATTTCCCCATGAACTTTGGGGCAAATTATTAGGGCGTGCATGGCGACAATCTTATTATCAATTAGGCCAATTCCATGATCCCCGAGGCTATCTGCCTTTACGTCAGGCAATTTGTCATTATGTTAAGTCAACACGAGGATTAAACTGTCAGGAAGAGCAAATTCTGATTGTGAATGGAACACAACAGGCAATTCATTTGGCTGCGTATGCACTGTTACAGCCAAATGACCAAGTGTGTTTAGATGAGCCAGGTTATGATGCAGCCTTAAATATATTCCGTAGTTTTGGTGCCATAGTAAATCCTATTACGAGTGATGAGGAGGGGATGAGAGTTGATGAAATCATTCATGACCATGCTGAAAGTAAACTCATTTACACAGCTCCGTCACATCAATTTCCACTTGGTGACACTCTGAGCCTTGCTCGCCGATTTGCTTTATTGGACTGGGCTACCCAACATCAAAAATGGATCTTTGAAGATGACTACAATAGCGAATTTCGTTATGGAACACATCCAATCCAAGCATTACAAGGTTTAGATGAACAGCATCGCGTGATTTATGCAGGCACATTTTCTAAGATGATGTTTCCTGAATTCCGACTTGGGTTTATGGTCGTTCCAAAAGCCTTAATTGAGGTTTTTAGTCTAGCAAAATATTATACCGATACGCGTAGTTCCTATCTGGAACAAGTGGCGCTGGCGGCATTTATTAAAGATGGTCATTATGCACGGCATGTGCGTAAAGTCCGTAAAGCCTGTTACGAACGTCAACAGGCTTTAATTGTAGCAATTGAAACTTATCTTTCAGATGTACTAATTGTACAGCCTACCGATTCAGGAATTCATTTGGTATGTTGGCTTAAGAACGACTGGAGCGAAAAAGAATTTCTTATTAAATGTGAAAAAGTGGGCTTAGCTGTACAGCCTTTATCAAGATATTGTCAAATCGCATCCCAAAGACCCGCCGTACTGTTTGGTTATGCAGCGCATACTCTTGATGAAATAAAAGAAAATATTAAAAAACTTGCGAAATATCTGTGTTAGTTTTTCAGTATTTAAGCCGATATTTCCATAATACGAATCATCTGCTTATTTTGATGACAGATTTGATAAGCCATAAAGATGCATAAATATCAACTAAGTAGCCTGAAAAACTTTTAGCTCTAGTGGTCACTTGATTGTAAGCCCCTTTGAGTAAGCTGAATAAAGTTTCTGTTTTATTGCATTGTTTCAGATGGTGTTTATCTCTTTCATGAAAGCGAAATGCAAGGCATGTAAAGCCAGTTGATGGGCATTAATTAGATGAATCATGCGTTGATAAAAAGGAAGTCCTTTAAATAAATGTTTTTTGTACTGTTTTAATGATGTAAAGAATGCTTTTGAAATTATTGAAATGAGAGCATTAGTACCACACAGCAATAAATATAATTTCAGAAATGCTGAGCTGAGTAGGGCGAAATCTTATGCGTTGAAAGTTTTGTTTTAAGAATTTTCAATAAATTGATTCAAATTTTAGAAAAAATCATCTATGACGCAAAATAATTGGGTATGAGTTATATATAGCGCAAGGAACATAAGGGCTAGAGCTGTGAGTTTGGTGTAGTAACTCAACTGATGGCTCTAGTTTTTCTCTTTTCAAGTTAATTGTTTATCCAAGATTTAGGTTAATTAATTTGATTTAAGTTTTCACCTTTTAATATTTATAACTTAGTTCCGTATTCTTGAATTACACTTCTATTGTACCTTGAAATATAAAATAGTCTTGAAGAGAAATTTTTTATGATGTCATGATTGTCTAGATTCTTAGAATATATAAATATACAGATCTGTCTATAAAAAGGTAGACATGGTTATATTTTTTGTTAAAATTTGCGCATTTTTATTACATTAGAATTACAGTTGCTCAGATGGTATATAAATTTAAAAAAAAAGCGCTCATTTTTTGTATGACGTTAGTTAGTTTTAATAGCTATTCAGCAATTGATCTTCCAGCAGAAATTACACATCGTCAGGAACAAAGAGACGAGGCGCTACAGAAACAAATACAGCCTGAAGTAAATGTAAATTTAGGAATAGAATCTCAAAAAATACCTTTAAAACAATTAGAGTATTTAAAATCAAACAGTGAAGAGATCTGTTTTGATATTAAAAAATTCATTTTGATGGGGGATGATGCGCGTAATTTTACTTTTGCATTGCGCTCAATCACGCAGGGGGAGAATAATATTATTGGTCGTTGTATTGGAGTACAAGGGCTTAACCAAGCACTTGATTTAGTTCAAAATAATATTATTCGTCATGGCTATGTGACAACACGAATGTTATTGCCTCAACAAAATATTGCATCGGGTGAAATCAAACTTCAAGTTATCGCAGGTAAGGTGGATCAAATCCAGTTCGTTTCAGGTACCTCAAAACGTGCACATAAATTCAATGCACTTCCTGTGAGGTCTGGTGATATTTTGAATATTCGAGATATCGAACAAGGTTTAGAAAATTTCAAACGTGTGCCAACAGTGGAAGCTGATTTTAAAATTAAACCTTCGGAGCAGTACAATGCACCTGGTTATAGCGACTTGGAGTTGGCATGGCAACAGTCCAAACCTTACCGCATCCACTTAGGTGTGGATGATGCAGGTTCGGATTCGACAGGAAAATATCAAGGAACTGCGACACTATCACTCGACAATCTGTTAACAGCAAATGATCTATTCTACGGTAGCTATAATCATGATTTAGGTGGTGGCGATTCTGGAAAACGTGGTACAGAGGGTTACTATCTCAGCTATAGTATTCCACTAAAATACTGGTTACTGAGCACGAGCTATAGTCAATCAGATTATAACCAAACGGTAGCAGGTCCACTTGAGAGCTACGAATATAGTGGTAAAAGCAAATTGATTGGTGCTGATTTATCTCGAGTTCTTTATCGAGATGCCCGCAGAAAAACTACTGCGAGTATAGGTGGCTGGTATAGGGAATCTCAAAACTATATTAACGATACTGAAATTGAAGTCCAACGCAGAAAAACAGCAGGCTGGAAAACCAGTCTGGATCATACCGAATATCTCTCAGCTGCTACTTTATCTGGCAACGTGACCTACAAACGTGGGACAGGCGCCTTTAATGCCATGTACGCACCAGAAGAAGAATATGGTGAAGCCTATACCCATGTCGGGATATTACAGGCCAATGCCAGCTTACAAGTTCCATTCAAAGTGGGTCAGCAATCTTTGCAATACCTAGCCGAATGGCGCATGCAGCATAGCCAAAAACCATTAACCCCTCAAGATCGCTTCTCGATTGGTAACCGCTATACCGTCAGAGGTTTTGATGGAGAACAGACTTTACTGGCTGATAATGGTTTACTCATTCGAAATGAATTGAGTGGAAGCATTCCTAAAGTTCCAATGCAATGGTATGCAGGGGTTGATTATGGCGAAGTGGGTGGACAAACCGCCCATGAACCCAATCCATTACTCGGGACGAGTTTGATGGGTGCTGTTGTTGGTTTGAGAGGCCAAGCATTTAACTCAGTGAGTTATGATCTCTTTATGGGTGCGCCACTTAAGAAACCGGATCGCTATAAAACAGACAATGTGACAACAGGCTTTAGTTTGAACTGGATGTACTAATTCCAGTTCATCTGAGTAAAGCAGTGAATGATTTTTTATAACTCATTATAAATAAACAAATTTAGATATTTAGAATTTTAGGTAGACCACCATGAATAAGAACCGCTATCGCGTGATATATAGCCAAGCACGAGGTGTGTTTGTTGCCGTTGCTGAGATTGTGAAGAGCCGTACCAAAACAGCAGGGCAAAGCAGTGCCAATGGGGCAACAGAGTTAGAAAGTGAAGATGATGTTTCTAATATTACTTATAAAAAACTCAATCCGCTAAATTTCTCAATTATTAGTCTGCTGGGAGCTGTGATTTATACCATTCCGATGTCAAGTATCGGAAATACCCAGATTATTGCAGACAAGACCGCACCAACATCACAACAAGCGACTATATTAAATACGAGTAATGGTATTACCCAAGTCAATATTCAAACACCTAGTGCTGGAGGCGTTTCACGTAATACCTATAAACAATTTGATGTAGGACAAGAAGGCGTGATTTTAAATAACTCACGCAATAATGTTCAAACACAAATCGGAGGTTGGGTTCAAGGAAACCCATGGTTAGCAAAAGGCGAAGCCAAAGTCATTCTCAATGAAGTGAATAGCAGTAATCCGAGCCAACTTAAAGGTTATTTAGAAGTTGCTGGTAAATCGGCTCAAGTGGTTATTGCCAATCCATCAGGCTTAGTCTGTGATGGTTGTGGTGTAATTAATGCCGATCGCTTTACGTTGACCACAGGTCAAGCTGTGATGAACCAAGGTTATCTTGAGTCATTCCGAGTTCGAGAAGGTCAAGTGACCATTGAGGGCAAAGGACTCAATGGGAGTTTGACGCCTTATACTGATGTCTATGCACGTGCATTAAAAGTGAATGCAGGTCTATATGCCAATGAGTTGCATACAGTACTAGGACCGAATGATATTCAAGTGAAAGATCAGGTTCAACCAAATGTCACGCCTGTATCAGGTTCAAATAACGCCAATAGCAATACGACTACACCACAACCTGATTTTGCTCTTGATGTAGGGCAATTGGGTGGGATGTATGCAGGCAAGATTTATCTTGTGGGTACAGAGCAAGGTTTGGGGGTTCGTAACGCGGGCTCAATCAATGCGACCACAGCTCAGATGACCTTGAATGCCAATGGGGATCTAGTCAATACAGGCAATATTATTGCAAATAAAGATCAAATTGCTATTCAAGCACAAAATGTAAAAAATAGCGGCAATATTAGCAGTACACAGCATCAGATACATATCCAAGCCAATGACATTCAGAACAAGGGCTTAGTCGCGACCAATGACCAAATCAAGTTGGAAGCACTAGATAAAATTAATAATAATGATGGTGTGATCAATGCTGGGCGTATTGATTTTACAGCACAAAACCTGAGTAATGACAAAGGTAAAATTGAACAAACAGGTTCACAGCAACTCAATATTACAGCAAAAGCTCTGGATAATAGCCAAGGTTTAATCGGTCAGGCTAGCAAAGAAAGTACAGGAACAACATTACCAGGGGGAAATACACAACCAACAGTGACTGATCCACAAGATCAATCTTCGGCACAAGATTCAAGCAGTATTGAAGTTGTTGATCCTGCAATACTCACTCCAAAAACCTTTGAGGCAGGACAAATTAAAATTGCTCAAGATATGAGTAATATTGCAGGACATATCATCAACAATGCTGATATCAGCCTTAAAGTACAAGACAGTATTAAAAATAATGGTGGTAAAATTCAACTCCCTGAGTTGCAGTTCAATGGGCAAAACTTTGAAAATAAAGAAGGTCAATTAACAGCTAAAGTGATTAATATCACTGCACAAAATGCCGATAACCAAAAAGGTTTGATTGACGCGCTAGAGAGCTTTGATTTAAATACACAGCAATTGAACAACAATCAAGGTCGCTTACAAAGTTCAAAAACGCTTAACTTAAGTTCCAATCAAATCGATAACAGCACAGGACATATACTTGCTAACGATACTTTGATACTGAATTCAGAGCAGACCAATAATACTGAAGGTGTAATTGCTTCAGTCAATACCGATGCACAATTAAATATCACAGCCTTAAAAAATAACAAGGGCGAGATTTCTGCTCAAAATGTACAACTCAATGGGCAAACCTTAAATAACCACCAAGGAACGATTCAATCCAAAGTGGGTGATTTGACTTTAAAAGTTGATCGAATTGACAATGGAAATGCACAAGATTCGGCCGGAAGTTTAGTTGCTGGTAAAAACCTCAATATCACAGCACAGCATTTGAATAGCACAGGACAAATCTATGCAGGTGATACTGCAGATTTAACGGTGAAACAACTGCAACAAGATGGACAATTGGCTGCACGCAATAAAATCAAAGTGCAGTCTGATAGTATTAGCAGTAAGCAAAATGCGATTTGGGCAGCAGGTTTAGATCAAGATGGCAAACTCAGCCAAGGTGATGCGACGCTCAATATTAATGCACAAAAGGTACAAATTGCGGGCAAAGTCTTATCGGGTTCTGAAATTCAAATTGATGCAGTTCAAAGTGTTGATTTAAGTTTAAGCGAGAACCAAGCAAAAAATATAAAAATCCAAACCAAACAGCTTAAAACTGAAAGTGCAAAAGTCATTGCAGATCAACAACTAGATTTAACGGCAACACAAAATATTGATAATCAAAAAGGTCAATACAGTGCCAATCAAATCAATATTGATACGAATCATCTGAACAACGATCAAGGCCTGATTCAACATACAGGACAGAATGATTTTATTCTGAATATTGCCGATCGTATTGATAACAATACAGGTAAGATCATCAGTAATGCGAATAATACTGAAATTAAAACTAATAGTTTGAGTTCAAATGCGGGTGAAATCCTACATGCTGGAAATCAACAACTTAAGATCACTGCGAAAAGCCTACAAGGGCAAAAAGGGACAATTCAAAGTAATAGTAAGCTACAACTTGAATTGGGTGCTACAAATTTAGATAAAGCCACCACCACAGCGCAAAATATCAATCTCAATGCGATAAGCTTAAGCCATCAACAAGGTCAATTGATTCAAAGTGATGCCAATGGACAAATCAATGTCAATGTTGAACAAGCTTTAAATAATACCTCAGGTGTGATCAGTGCAGCGGGTCATGCCAAGATAAAAACTGCCGATTTAAATAATCAACAAGGTGTGATCCAAAGCCTTGCACAAAAAGATCTTATGATCGACAGTAAGACAGTTGAAAATGCTTCTGGCAAAATCATTGTTGGGCGTGATGCCAATTTACATGTCGGCCAATTAAACAATGATACAGGAATAGTGTATGCCGATGGAAAGCTTGATCTTCAAGCGGAACAGAATGTTAGCAATCAGCAAGGACTAATTGCTGCAAAGCAAGCTCTAAGCATAAAAGGGCAAGAGCTGAACAATCAAAAGGGACAAATCCAATCTGAACAAAGTAATGTTAATTTAAAGCTTACACAAACAATCAATAACCAGTCAGGCCATATTCAGTCTACGCAAGCCTTGAACATACAAAGCCCGAATTTAAATAATAAAAATGGGGAGTTGATTTCAGGTGCAGATAGCCAACTCAATGTTACAGACCTAAACAACCAAGCGGGTACGATTTACGCTAAAAAACAATTAGATGTGAGCGTGTCAGCTACTGCAGATAACAGCGCAGGAACCATTGCTGCTGAGCAAAACCTGAATTTAAATGCGCAACAATTGTTAAATGATGCAGGACAAATCCGTTCAGAAAATGCCGATGCCACGCTAAATATTACGCAAAGTATTGCCAACAACACGGGCTTAATTTCAGCGGGCAAAGATTTAAATCTCACAGCACAAGGTGTTCAGTCACAAAAAGGTAAATTGCAATCAGGTGCCAATGCTCAAATTAAAGTCAGAAATTTAGACAATACCGAAGGTGTTGTCTATGCAGCAGAACAACTACAACTCAATGCAACAGGTGAGTTGAACAATAGTAAAGGTGTGGTTGCCGCCGAACAATTGGCAGACATTACCGCAAGTACTGTGAAAAATGATGCAGGACAAATCCGTTCGCAACAAGATCAATTGAAGCTGAATGTTGAAAATGAATTGAGTAATTTGGCAGGCGAAATATCTGCAAATAAAGCGATTGAATTAACTGCCAATACACTGAGTAATCAAAATGGTAAAGTGATTGCAGGTACATCATTGCATGCAACTACTCAGCAGATTGACAATACGACAGGTACAATCTACGCCAAAGACCAACTCAACCTCAATGTTGCGGATCAGCTGAATAACCAATCAGGAACAATTGCTGCCAATCAACAGGTACAGATTGAAGCGAAGAATTTAAATAATAATGCAGGAAAAATCCGTTCAGAACAAAATCTGCTGGATTTAAACGTACAGCAAACGCTTGATAATCAGTCTGGAGAAATATTTGCTGGTACCAATGCCAAGGTGAATACGACCACGTTGAATAATCAGCAAGGGACGATTTATGCTAAAAATCAAATTGATCTCACAGCGGGACAACTGAATAACCAACAAGGGCAAGTGTATTCAGCAGATTCGGCAACGGTCACTGTCAAAGGCGATATTCAAAACCAAAAAGGTGTATTGGTTGCGGAGCAAAACCTGAATGTTCAAAGCCAAAAATTGGATAATACAGAAGGTACCTTACGTTCTGAAAAAGCAGATTTAACCCTGAATGCACAAGGGCAACTAATTAATCAACAAGGTGATATTTATGCAGGGCAGAATGCGAGCTTAACGACACAGAGTTTAGTGAATACTGATGGGCAAATTGCTTCAAAAAATCAATTGAATATTGATACCCGACAGCAACAACTTAATAACCAAAACGGTAAAATCATTGCTAAAGTTGTAGATTTGAAAATGGGAACATTGGACAACCAGACTGGCTTAATCCAAGGTGAGCAATCCGTTAAAATCGATACTCAAAATCATGCATTACTGAACAATAACTCAGGCGATCAGGCAGGAATACTCAGCCAAGGTCGTCTTGAAATTGCAAATGTTTCCCAACTGGATAATATCAGTGGTTATATTGCAGCAGTAGGCTCAGCCAATATTACCACTCAAAATACCAATAATAACCAAGGGAAAATTAATAGCCAATCTGACTTGACGATCAGTCAGCAAAGTTCAGGCGGTCGCATTGATAACTTGGCTGGACAAATCCAAGCACAAAAGAATGTAAACTTGAATGTTGATACGCTGAATAATAGCGGTGTTGCAAGTCATATCGTGGCTGGTGAAAAGCTGACAGTAAATACGCAGACATTGCTTAATACTCAAACCAAAGATAGCGCTGTGCTTGGCGGTTTAGATGCAAAAAATATTGAGATTAATGCACAAGAATTGGATAACCAAGTCGGTGCAATTCGTGCTAGCGAAAATGCAACACTAAATATTCAAAATCAACTGTCTAACCAATCAGGTTCGATCAGCAGTTTAGATCGCTTAACTATAGGTACACCTAATAAAACCCTCAATGTGAACAATATGGGAGGTGAATTACTTGCTAAAAACCAACTGAACCTGAAAGCCAATGAATTGATCAACAAAGGTAAAATTATCAGTGAAGGCAATGTTGATATTGATATCAAACAAAGCTATACCCATACCCAAGATGATCAAATTGCAGCAAATGGCACACTGAAGCTCAATACTGACAATGATCTGATTAATCAGTCAGAATTGACGGCAGGTCAAAAACTAGAATTAAGTGCGAAAAATATTAAAAATGAAGCTGGTGCTAGCATTTCATCGAATGAAACACATTTAACAGCACAAGATACAGTGCATAACCAAGGCTTAATTAACGGTGAGTTGACCCATATTCAAGCCAATCGTGTGTGGAATGATGGCGCACGTATTTATGGTACACAAGTTTCGATACAAGCCAAGACCTTAGACAACAAATCCAATACAGCTGGTACAGGAGCTGTGATAGCTTCTCGTGGAGACATGGACTTAGGTATTGGGGTGCTAAACAACCAATCTGGTGGTGTGGTTAAAGAGAGTGCGCGTGATAATGCATGGATTTTTAGTTCTGGTGATTTAAATATTGGTGGAAGTTTAGATGGGAATTTGAAGGCCCAAGGTCAGGCCAATATGATTAATAACTTAAGTGCCCGCATTGAGTCCTTAGGTGATATGACGCTGACTGCAAAAAATATTAATAATATTAATTTGAATTTTAAAGTTGATGAATTTCAAGTAGGTGGAGTTGAAAATAAACTTTATATTCAGCCAGACGGTAAAACGACGAAAATTCCAGCAGAGAATTTGATTTGGAGAAATTGGAGTAGAGCTGGGTTGTATAAATACGACACAACTCTAAATACTTTGCCTGAAAATGTTATTTTGGGGGAAACACCTATACCGAATGTTGAGTCAATTCAGTGTGTAGGAATTGGAGATGATGAAAGCTGTAATGTGAATTATAAAAAAAATGATCCTGTATGGGCGTATTTTAAAATCATCCCTCCTTCAAAAGATGCGCCGACAGCGCCTAATATGGTTGCACCTGTTCCGCCAACAGGACAAGCGAGTTGTGAAGCAGGCACAGGCTATGATGCAGTTGCATGTACAGCATATCAAACAGCCCACGATCAATATGAAAAAGATCAAGAAACGTATGAGCAAGGTCTAGAGCAATATAAAAAAGACCTAGATGCTTGGAGTGAAGCAGATGAATCCGTTTATCAAGCACTTAGCGATGCAATTGAAGCCTATAACGAAAAATTTAGCAATTCGGAATTTAAGAAATGGACACAATACGAAGTTAAAGAAACTAAATTTAAGAGTGAAGTCATAAATTCTGCTCCTGCTGAAATTGTTGCTGGTGGAGATATCAATTTATATGGTGATGCCTTTACAAATGATAAAAGCCTTGTATTGGCGGGTAAAAAACTTAATGTTCAAATCGCTAAAGAAAATTTAAATCATATTGATGGTAAGGGTGTTGAAATCATCAAACAAACAGGAACGAGTCAATATACTTATTCCAAATGGCGGGGTGGATTTAAACGCTACCATCAACGCAAATGGGGGGATAAAGTCACCTACAACCCAGCAGATGAAGTGACAGAGATTGACTTACCTGTTAATCAATGGTTGGGGAATGTAAAAAATCATACTTCAAATCAGAATATATCTAAGGTTACAGCTGGAACCGCTGTGAGCAATGCTACAGGTGGAGAAGCGCCTGATCAGCAAATTGATCGTCAGCAACAAGGTCAGTCTAATCAAGTTACCGTTAATAGTGGCCAAAGCCTTTCGGTAAATGGGCAAACTGCTGATGTACCGAATTCGCCAGATCAATTAGATGTGAAGTCTCAAAATGATCAAAATATAGAGGCTGAACAACAACAAGTTAAAACTGTTGACACGGCAAAAAATCTACAAGCAGGTGATGCAAATACTTCAGCGACCAAAGGTCAGGATGAAATCGAAATTCGCTCGGTATCTATGGATTTCATGAGTTTGCCAAGCAATGCACTGTTTAGTACAACCAAAGACAGTCAGGCAAAGTTTTTAGTCGAAACAGACCCTGCATTTAGTAATTATAAAAATTGGCTCTCTTCTGACTATATGTTAGATGCGATGGAACTTGATCCTGCGACAAAACAAAAACGTCTTGGCGATGGTTATTATGAGCAAAGGCTCATCCAAGACCAAATTGCACAATTGACAGGGCAACGTTTCTTACAAGGTTATGGTAATGATGAGGAACAATATAAGTCATTAATGAACAATGCCTTAAGCTTTGCAAAACTCTATAACTTAAGACCAGGTATTGCATTGACAGCAGCACAGATTGCGCAATTGACGACGGACATTGTTTGGCTAGAAGAAAAAACCGTCAAGCTTGCCGATGGTACGACGACGAAAGCATTGGTTCCACAAGTTTATGTGAAAGCTCGTGCAGGGGATTTAAAAGGCGATGGAACACTGATCAGTGCAGATCAAGTCAAAATCCAAGTGGAAGGCAATGTCTTAAATAATGCAACCATTGCAGGACGTGAAGCAATCCAAATTTCAGCGGATAATATCAATCAGTTGAATGGTCGGATGCAGGCAAACCAGATTGATTTAAAGACTACAAAAGATTTAAACAATATTGGTGGAACGATCACCGCTGTTGAGTCTGCAAGCTTAAATATTGGTGGTAATTTCAACCAAAGTAGTACGACACAAACGACCGTAAATAAAATAGGTGCAAGTGAATTTACCCGTGAAGGTTTTGATCGTAAAGCTGGAATTTACGTCACAGGTGTACCACTCACTCAAATTAGTAATAATACCGAAAATTTAAGCACTACACTGACTATACGGGTAGGTGGTGATACGATTCTGAAAGGTTCAGAAATTGTGAACAACAATGGTTCGAGTACTATTAAAACCGAGGGTAATTTAAATATAGGTGGTGTAAATACCTCGATCAACAATCGTGGCTATGCAAATAAAGATAATTTCAATTACGAGAAAAAGCAGGAAGATATTGGATCGGTCATTCAGAGTGTAGGGGATACACGTTTGCAAGCTGAAAATATCACAGTGAAAGGCTCACAAATTTCCAGTGAACAAGGATCGACCATACTATCAGCCCAGCAAAATATTGATATTTCAGAAGGTAGAAAGTTATCAGATACAGAGCAAGCATTTAAAGTTAAAGAAAAAAGCACGTTCAGTAAAACGGTACGCCAAGGCTATGTACGAAACATGAGTGATGAGGCAATTGCTAGTACTATTGATGGTAAAAATGTCATCCTTGATGCAAACAATATTGATATTCGTGGCAGTAATGTTGTTTCAGATGAGCTGACACAAATTCAAGCGAAAGAAAAAATCAAGATCAGTGCTGTAGAAAACCAGTATGTGAATGAAGCAGAATATAGCATTAAAAAATCTGGGTTTACTTCAAGTTTCTCAGATGGTGTAGCAAGTGTTGGCTATGGAAAGTCAAATATAAAACAAGAGAAAAAATCTCAATCAACATCGCTCACACAAAGCTTAGTGAGTAGTGTAAATGGCAATACTAACATTATTGCAGGTCAAGATTTAAATGCAGTAGCTTCAATCATAGAAGCGGGTAAAGACATTAATCTGATAGGTAAAAATGTCCATCTTGATGCTGCGGGTGTAAAGCAGGATACTCAATCAAAATTTGAAAGTAAGAGTTCAGGAGTCTCTATAGGCTTTACTTATAGTGGAGAAGCTGCCGCGGCAGCTTCTGCGAAGAAGAGCCAAGAGAATAATGACTTCTCGGACAGTGCAGTTGGCAAGATCATGTCAAGTGCAGAAACTGTGCGTAAAGCGACGATGGCAGCAACTACACCTGTTGTCTTCCAAGCACATAACCAAAAAACCAGCAAAACTAAAGATACGAGTTCAACTCAATCTGTAGGTACAGAAGTCAAAGCTGGTGGGAATTTAAATATTATTGCTACTGAGGGGGATATTCGTAGTCAAGGCGCGAAAATCTCGGCCGAAGGCGATGCATTGCTACATGCCAAAAACAATGTTGACTTGTTAGCAGCCCAAAATACTGAAAGCCAAACCGCGGATTCTAAACGTAAAGGCTTTAGTATTGATAACCGAGACCATATAGCCCCGCTAGGTGTTTATAATGACAAAGAAAAAGCCAATGGTGGTTTCGTACAAAGTGTAGGTACAGAACTTTCTGTAGGTGGAAAAACCACAATAAAAGCTGATGATGGCAACATTAATATTGTGGGCAGTAAAGTGGTATCTACAAATGACCTCGTCCTCAATGCGGGAAAAGACGTTAACATCAAATCAGCACAAAATAGCTTTAACCAAAGCGAAGATAAAAAGAGCAAAGGTTGGGGAAGTGCGCAGATTTCAGATACAGAACGCTTTGATGGTTACATGGCAAACCAAAACAAGGCGAATAATGAAAGTGTTAGCCAAGAACGTAGCCAAGTGGGCAGTTTAGATGGTAGCGTCAACATCAATGCTGGTAACAACTATAACCAAAAAGTAGCCGATGTTGTTGCAGGTAAAGATATCAACATTACCACAAAAAACATCAGCATACTCGATGACCACAATATAGGCAGTGACAGTCAATCGAGTAAAGATCTTAAAGTCGGTGTATTTAGCCGAATTACATCCCCATTACTTGATTTAATTAATGCAGTAGATAATGCAGGTAAGAGTAAAGCCGATGATCGAACGCAAGCCCTGCAAGGACTTGCAGCAGGCGCTCAAGCCTACCAAACAGCCAATACCGTAAACAACGTACAAAAAGATATCGCAGCACTTGCACAAGATCCGAATGCTGTTACCTCAAAAGCGGCACTGTTCAAAGCTGAAGCAGGCCTAGGCTTTAGCATCAGTAAGAACAATCAAGACACCAGCTATTCAGCATCGCAAGGCAATGTACTCAATGCAGGGGGCAATATTAACCTGTCCAGTACAGAGGGCGACATTCACCTTCAAAATACGCAAGTGAATGCCAAAGACAAAATCAGTCTTGATGCAGCCAAAAACATTTTACTCGAATCTGGACAAAGTAAAGAATATGCAGATGGCAAGAACAGTAACGCAGGCGCACAAGTCGGTGTGGGAGTATCGGTAGGCGCACAAACGGGTGTCTATGTCTATGCAGAAGCAGGTTATGGCAAAGGCAGCAATCACTTAGAAAGCACCACACATAACAACACGACATTAAATGCAGATCGAATCAGCATCAAGAGCCAAGGCGATACCACGCTGAAAGGTGCACAAGCCAAAGCCAACCGCATAGATGCAGATGTGGGTGGAAACTTAAGCATCATCAGCCAGCAAGATACGGTAGACCAAAAGAACAATCAGATGGGCGTGGGTGCACGAGTACAAGTATCGGCAGGTACCGCATGGGATGCATCAGGTAATTTCAATAACTCAAGTGCGAAAGGCAACTCAAAGAGTGTTAACGAACAAAGTGGATTATTTGCAGGAGATGGCGGTTATCATGTCAAAGCAGATCATGTAGACCTGAAAGGTGGAGCAATTGCATCTACCGCATCAAAAGAAAACAATGACTTAACAGCGAACAGCTTAACATTTAGCAATATCGAAAATGAAAGCAGTCATAAAGCCACTACAGTGGCTCTGTCTGGCGGTACACGCTTTGGTGAAGAAAAAGGCACAGATAGTACAGGCAAGACATACACCAACAATGTGAATTGGCGAGACAGCACCACATTCAGTCCGACGCTACCACAACAAGATAAAGACAGTGATAGCAGTACTACGTATGCCACGATGAGTGCAGGTAACATCAATATAGGTGGAAAAGACACAACAGTCGAAAAACTGGGTATTCATAGCGACATTAATACCGCGAACCAAAAAGTAGATGATATTCCTGACCTACAAGCCATCTTAGACAAACAAAAGATCGTATCGGATGCAACGTCAACGATTGTTGCGGCTACACGTACTTATAGCCAAAACAAACAAGCCGAAGCAGAAGCGCAAAAGAAAGCAGCAGAAGCTCAAGCACTTGAAAAGCTAGAAGCCGAAGGCGGAGAAAAGTGGGTTGAATATAACAGCACAAAAGATTATGTAACGAAACAAAATCTTCTGAAAAATGCATTACCAGCATACAAGGACGCATCAGACCAAGCCCAAACATGGGGCATGGGCGGTAATAGTAGTCGAGCATTGAATGCAGTGACCACAGCGATTACAGCAGCGTTGGGCGGACAAACCGACTTACAAGTGGTGAGCAATACCCTAGCACCGTATGCAGCTCAGGTGATTGGAGGCCAGTTTGGTCATGGAGAGGACAAAAATACGGCTGCACAGTTAGTGTCCCATGCGATTTTGGGTGCAACTCTTGCTTATATTAACGGTGGTGATCCAACAGCAGGAGGAAGCGCGGCTGTTGCAAGTGAGGCCGCAGCGATCTATCTGACCAATCAATACAAAAATGATCCACGCTATCAAGACATCAATGGCGAGTTCCAGCCGAACTTACTTCCTGAAAATGTTAAAGCGCAAATCAGAGATTTAACCGCTGGTATTGGTGCTGTTATTGGCGGAGCAGCAGGAGATTCTAGCTATAACGCACAATTGGCAGGTGTGATTGGGCAGAATGCGGTGGAGAGTAATGCATTATTATTTGATGATCTACGGGAAAAATCGAAAGACTTTTTTATATCACTATCCTCTAAAGCAAAACATCCAATTGACCAAGGTGCAATTAAAGGTGTTGGGAGTATAGCGGATGGTTTATTACTGATTGCTGATGCTTTCGGGGACACAGCAGTATCAGCAATTCATTGTCCAATTGGAGGTTCAGCATGTGCTGATGCAATGGAAAACAATCGTCAGAAAGGGCAGGCTATAATTGACTTTTTTAAAATTAATAATTTAAAAAGTCAAGCGGCTGCTATTGAGCAATCTTACATTGATTTAGCTAGTGGTGATCCTTTAAAAGTTGCAAATGCACAAAGAGTTCAGGCTGAAATATATACGAGTTTGGGGTTGAGTGCTGCTGGAACGAAAGCTCTCAGTTCAATTAAGGATATGAATATACAAGGAAAAACAAAACAAGTAGATGTTAGGTTTAATGATCCTAATAAATATAAAGCAGACCTTGCTAAACAATCAGGAATTCCTAAATATATAAATTTGTCTGAACCCAAAGGTGTATATGGTCTCGATTCACAAAAATTAAAAACTTATTTTGAAATGAATGGTTATAGGGTGAATGTTGAAAAAGATGCGCCCAAAGGTTCAGGAAATGCTCAAGTTTATAGCGTATATGATCATAAAGAAATTGGTAAAGTACAACACAGCCCCTCTACTGCTAATCTTCCTACAAAGCAACAAAGCCAACACATAGGCGAGTATATTAAATTTACTTTAAAAGATGGAAAAGTAGATGCTTATGGGAATACAAAAGTTTACATTATTAATCCTAATACATTTAAAGGAACTGCAAAAAGATCAACTTTTTATAATCAGCAAGGTCAAAAACTTGAGTATACTAACGGTAAATATGTAAAGGTTAACTAAATGATAGATATTAAAAAGAACGTTGAAATAGGAAAATCATTGGCTGGTTTACAGTTGGGAAGTAATTTGTCAATATTTTTACCATATATTGATACTGTTATTGATGGGGAGGATGTTCCATGGACGGTTATGATTGAACAAAATAATAATGGGAAATTATTATATAAAATTCCAGATAATAATGGATTTATTGTTTATGTTAATATGCCTAAGTTAGAGTTGGGTTTTACAGAAAAAGGAAATCTTTATTATATTCGAGCAGGGGTTGGGTATCTGGGGGAAATTTTCAAAGGTGTAAAAATAGGTAGTAAGATTAGTGAAATTAAAAATCAGCTATATTTAGATGATACAGAAGATGTACATTATTTAGTTGAGAATGGAGAGAGAATCGAAGGAATAATGTTTTTTGCTGGAGGCTTGGAAGTTGAAGAAGATCCTGATGCAATAATTGAAGAAGTTAAAATTTATAATTTTGATATAGAATAGTACGTATTAACTCAAATTTAAGTTGAATTTTGCCATTTTTGCGTTTAGTTTAATTTTGAGCTAATTTTTTTATATTCAATTATGTATATGCAAAATGACATTTGTACAATAAATCTATAAAGGATTAGAAATATTTTATGGGATTATTGGTGTTTTTTTATAAGTGTCTAATTTAATTAGCTTTATTATGTAAGGTTATTCCTAAAAGCTCCTTCAGTAATATAATTTATGAATGATCAGAAAATATATCAAAGAATCGGTGAGTTTTTGCGGTCAATTATGCCAGAAAATGTTTTGGAAATTTATTATATCGGCTGTATTTATCCTGATTATTCAGCTGGAGGCGCTGAGTGGCTAACTAAAGAAAATAAAATAGTTAGCTTTGAAATGGGGCAGAGGCCTTATCATATTGAGAGTCAAATCGATGACCTAATTGTAGAGCTAAGGTTGCTAGACATTTTTAAAGAAAAATGGACACATTTTAAAATTACACTTACTGATAATGGTGTATTTAATACGGAATTTGGATATATTCCAAGAGACGATAGTTGGGTGAATTTATATATGAAAGCTGTCAGTGATTTAAAAGAAAGTGAACTTGATGAATATAATATTCCTCATGAAGAGTGGGAAAAACGAGTTGAGCTGAAAAAGAAAAATAAATTATAGAGTGGTTTTTTTAAAGCTCTGAGTTTTGTCTAAGGGCTTTTTATTTACGGGGCTTTGTTGCATAAACTGATCAATCTATGTTCCAACGTACTAAATCTGATGTGGGTCAAAATTGGGTCAATGAAATATATTTTTTCTTATAAATTGTATAAAAACATTCACTTGGGTTTTGAGTTCAATTGACGCCACCTCCACCAAATTCGTAAATCATGATCTGTCACGAACTTCAATGATGACTCATGAAACTTACAAAGCCTTGAAATTTAACGATTTCAGGGCTTTTTTAATGCCTAAACATAACGAACTACAGTGTACATGCGTTGTACATTACACATTCTATTGAACTCGTTGGTGTACAAGCCGTGAAAAGAACAAATATTAAAAGACGCGCTATATCAGATACGGCACTTATAAATCTTAAAGCTAATCAAATTATTAATATTAAAGAAGTCATTCAATTCACAGATGTTAGCTGTTCAACTATATATGAAATAATGGATGAGTTTGCACTGTATTATGATCCAACATTCCCTAAAAAATTCAAATCACGCAAAACCGTATTGGCTGGTCTGTTTATGAAATCCATCAATGCATTGAAAATCGGTTTGAGAGTCGAGAATAAGTTAAGCAGTGTTAGCTCTAGTATTTTTTTGTTCAAAATTAATCTGTACGACATATTTTGGCTTTCAACAGATATTTAAAATGAGGTGTGCTGATAAAAACGGAGACTTTCACTTGGTAAGCTAAAGTAGATGTTACAAATTATATACAGCTATTTTAGAATCCGCGAAGAATTCAGAAAGATTTATATTCTAAGACACCAAATCAAATGATAGATAAATTTATAAGTTGATTGCATAAAATCTCCCAAATGAGACCTCCCTTTAATTTCAGAATACATGAATATAAAAATGTGATGAATTTTAGTATGAATATTAATAAGAATTGTTTACTATTGTAATTAGGAATTATTACCGTTTGAGGTGTTCAGTCTAACGCTTAGACAACTTGGCTGAATGTATGATTCTTACTCATTTTATGTTGTAACAGTAAATAATTTAAGAGGCATAATCCATGCAACAGCAAAAGAACATTCGTAAGTTAGCTAAAAGAAATTATTTAACAAAAATGATAAAAATCATTATGCTAGGTGCAACATATGTTGCCACAACTGCTGTAGTACATGCTTCTGACGAGACAGAAAAAAGTAATGTGGTAGAGACTAAGATCCTTCCTACGATCACGATTATAGCCAATCAGCTAGGTGGAATAACAGAAAATAGTGGAATATACACACCAAGTACAATCGCTACTGCTACGCGTTTAGTTCTAAAGCCAAGAGAAACACCACAGACAATTAGTGTCATTACTCGACAGGAAATGGACGATTTTAACTTAAATTCTATTGATGATGTAATGCGCCATACACCTGGTGTTAGTGTTGTCACTTATGATAGTGAAAGGACTGAATATTATTCACGTGGGTTTGCTATTCAAAATTTTCAATACGACGGGATTCCTATGCGTCGTGATTCAGCATATTCAGCGGGTAATACCCTAAGTAATACAGCAATCTATGATCGTATTGAAGTCTTAAAAGGCGCAACGGGATTATTAACAGGTGTAGGTGATCCTGGAGCTACGATTAATTTAATTCGTAAAAAACCGACTAGCGAATTTCAGGGTAGTGCATCAGTTGGGGTAGGCTCATGGAATACTTATAGTGGTGAAATTGATTTAAGTGGACCACTTAATGACTCTGGTACTATTCGTGCCCGTGGTGTTGCGGCATATCAGGATAAAGAATCTGAATTGGATCACTATGAACGTAAAACCCCCGTTTTTTACGGCATAGTAGAAACTGATTTGACAGATAAAACACTTTTGACTGTTGGTGCTGATTATCAAGATAGCAAACCTGAAGGATCAACTTGGGGCGGTATACCCATTTATAATACAGCAGGTAATTTCAATAAAATGCCCGCTAGCTTTAATAATGGTGCACGTTGGAGTAATTGGGAGCAATATACACGGACGATTTTTTCAACTTTAGAGCATAAATTTGATAACGATTGGGTAGCCAAACTACAGTTAAATCACCAAATCAATGGTTATGATGCGCAGTTAGGTGCAGCTGCAGGAGGAAATCCAAATCCAATCGATGGAAGTGGTGTCTCTATGTGGGCTGGAAATTATAAAGGTGAGACAAAAAGCAATGCTGCTGATATATATGCAAGCGGACCATTTAAATTACTTGGACGTGAACATGAATTGGTTATAGGTGCAAATATTTCGGAAAGTACATGGAAAAATAATGGCTATAGCGCACCAAATGATTATAAGACCACTGTAGATCAATACTATCAATGGAATGGCAATGTACCAGAACCTGATTGGCAAGCAGGTAGTCATTGGACAAATAAAGAAAAGACCAAACAAAATGGACTATATGTCACATCTCGTTTGAATTTACGAGATGATTTAAAATTGATTTTAGGAGGCAGGGTTGCCAATTATGAATCAGAGGATATTAAAGAATCTGGAGTTTTTGTACCATATATTGGTACAGTCTATGATTTAAATGACAATTATTCTCTTTATGCGAGTTATAGCACAATATTCTCACCTCAATCTAATAGAGATGTAAATGGAAAAACACTTGATCCACAAGAAGGTGAGAACTACGAAGTAGGCCTAAAAGGTGAGTTTTATGATGGTCGCTTAAATGCGAGTTTGGCATATTATCAGCTTAAACAAGACAATTTTGCTCAAGAGATTGCTGGTGTGACAACCCCTTCTGGTGATGCTGCATTTGAAGCGATACAAGGCGTTAAAACTAAAGGTGTAGAATTAGAAGTTACAGGTGAGATTATGCCTGATTGGAATCTACATGCAGGTTTTAATCATAAAGTATCGAAACAACAAGAGAGTAAGGTGAGTACGTTAACACCTGAAAATGAGTTTACACTTTATACTAGTTATAAAGTTAATCAATGGGTTGAGGGTTTAACCATAGGTGGTGGTGTACGTTGGCAAGATGAGACATGGGGTAATGTACATAATCCACAATATACAGACCCTGTAAAACATACCGTTTCTGATTATTGGCTAGTTGATGCAATGGCTAATTATAAACTCAATGATCAGTTATCATTTTCATTTAATGTGAATAATCTTTTAGATGAAAAGTATTATACGATTTTTAGCTGGTATAGCACTTATACATGGGGTGAAGGGCGTAACTATAATTTAGGACTCAAGTATAAGTTTTAAAAAAATATTAGGATTTTATGTTATATAGCAGCCTTTTTAAAATAATAATTTTAGAATAGGTTGCTTTTAAGTATTTTAAATTAATATTATTTTAATAAAATTTATCTTATAAAAAATTAAAAATAAAATTTTCCTAAATTATAAAAAATCAAATACCAACTTCGGTATGGAGTTGATCTAATTCCGTAACTTTATTTAATACTTCTGTACGAAGATAAATTTCATTAATTAGATTTTAATATACAAATTCAATGTGTTATATATAATTTATTGTTAGTTGTGATACTCGTTGCTCCGATTTGAGTGGACGATGAGCCTAGCTTCGAGTTTGCACCTATTGCTAAGTATGCCACAATTTTTGATATTTACGAATCCAATTGCACAACAGGAAGTGCTTTCTAGAATTGTTTTTTCAGCATTCACTAGAGTGTGATTAAATATTTTGGTAAGCATTTAATGGAAATATTTAGTTTCTGATTGGTGTCATAGCTCGTTATTATTCAAGTATAAATTTATTATTTCAGTTTTAAAATTTGAGGTGTAACTATGATGGGGTTATGGATTCATTATTTTATTTTTTGATTTTTTTTTAAGATTGTCCTGATTTTTTTAGAAAGAGTAATGTTTTTAACATTAAATCTTTCATAGATTAAACTTTGCTTAAGGCTTATTCATTTGAGAGTAATATTAATGAATAAGCCTCTATATAAAACTATAACTTATGAACTACCAATTATATTTAACACCAACTTGAAAGTTAGTTGGTGCACCATAATAGCTATTTAACGTAGTTAAATGATATTTTTCATTGAATAGATTATTAATATTTAAATTGGCTGTTAGGTTCTCATTGATTTTATAGCGTGCCATTAAATCAACTATGCCATAGCTTCCTTGTTCAGATTTAAAAGAGTTAGTGCGTTTAACATATGTATAAATATCACTTTGCCAACGAATTCCAGTACCAACTGTTAATGCCTGATTCAATTGGGGGAATGTGTATGAAGTAAATAATTTAGCTATGTTATTTGGTACATCACTATTGAGATTATCACCTTTACTATCTTGAGAAAGATTACGCGCAAAGCTTGCTGAAATTTGCCATAAATCTGTTAGCTTACCTGTTGCTTCCAACTCAAACCCGCGGCTTTTTGTACCAGATTCAGCACGATAAGGTGATACTTTTTGACCATTCGGTAGATCAATTTGTGGGGCACCCGTGATGAGTATCGCTTTATTATCTTCTTTTGTTTGATAAATTGCCGCTCCGATATTTAATTGATTATCGAAAAATTCACCTTTAATTCCTATTTCAGTGCTATTTCCAACCAATGGGTCGATAAAATTACCATTAATATCATATCGATCTTGTGGAGAGAAAATAGTTGTATAACTCGTATAAGCGGTCCACGATGGCGTTAGATCGTATGTAAGTCCCACATAAGGAATGATTTCTTTTTCTTGTTGTTTTTTATTCGTTGCGGTTCCACTTGTTTCGGGATTGGTCTTTGAAATCCGTTCCCAATCATCAAATCGAGCACCAATGATCATTGCTAGTGGGTCAGTAAGTTTAAAGCGAGCTGCAGTAAAGGCAGAAAGAGTTTTTTCGTCAGTACTGTACCACCCATTGGTTTTTAGATCCGGTTTAGCAGGAGTATAGCCATCCCAAGTAAAAATATTATCTATTGTATTAACATTCCAACCCGTTGAGCTAGGACGTTTATTTTCACTTTTTGCATATGTGGTTCCAGCAACGATTTCATGTGTTTGATTAAACAAATCAAATGAGCCATTTAAGGTTATATTAAATAAATCTTGAGTGGGTTTGTAGTCCCAGCGTGTTCCATAAAGTAAAGCACCAGCTCCTGTCTCTTTATTAATGCCTGCACCAGAGAATACATAACCTACAGTCTCATCGGATGAAGTAATCGTTCGTGATGCAACTCCTTTTACTTTCCAGTTATCATTAATCTGATGTTCAATATCTGCAAAATAGCCAGTAGTTGAACGATCTGATGTTGACCAATTTGCAGAAGCTGAATCTGATTGTGACCAATTTATAGGTGTTCCATCAGTGTAATAGGTAGGTAAACCACTACGAGCAATACCCGTTATATCAATCTGTTGATAGCTGACTCCTAAACTGGCTTTAGTTTGATCTGATAAGTCTGCTTCAATGACACCATATGCCACTTTACGTTTTTCATTATAGCGATCAATATAAGAATCACCATCTTGATAAGCCAATACAGCTCGACCACGAACATTGCCTGACTGTGTTAAAGGTGTAGAAACATCAATATCTGCACGATAAGTATCCCATGAACCTGCACTTGCACTGACAGTAGCCTTGAAATCTTCTAATGGTTTTTTACGAACCATATTTATACTTGCACTAGCCGCGCCCGCACCAGTCATTATTCCATTTGCTCCACGAACAATTTCAACGCGGTCAAAAAGTGCCGTATCTTGGCTTTGAAATATACTTGAATATGAATTAAGTAGTTTTACACCATCTAGTAAATAGTTATCTACTGTTTGACCACGAGCATAAATTGGAGAACTATCTGAACCTATATTTCCTCCTTGCTTAGTGGATAAACCAGCAGCTTGATTTACAACATCCATAAGTTGTGTAAGATTTTGATCTTCCATTTGTTGCCGAGTGATAACACTTACCAATTGAGGTGTTTCTTTTAAACTGAGTGTTAATCCAGTAGATGCAGTGGTTGCTTTTGCAGTATATAAACCTGTGTTTTCTGTCGTTAATGGTTGAGTCGTACTTGAGGTGATGGTAATAGTTGGTAGTTTTTCTATTTCATCTGATGTTTGTAAATTTAGATTAGATGGAATAGTGCTAAGTTTAAGTTGATTCGCTTCATTTTCATTTGTTGTTTTGCTTGGGGTGATACCAAACCCACCATTTTTAAGTTTAATTAATTCAAAATTAGTGGGTTGCAATAATTTATTTAAAGCATCTTCTGCTGAATAACTTCCTGTTAAGCCCTGGCTATATATTTTTGAAAGGGTCTTTGAATCATAACTGATAGTCGTCCCTGTTTGGATTGCAAGCTGTTTTAAGGCCTGATCAAGTGTACTTTTTTGAATTGAGAGACTATGATATACGCTGAATTATCAGGAGACTTTCCCTTGGGAGATTCTAGGCAGCCAACTTATAAAAGTCTTCGGCCATTT